>NZ_JBSQBN010000003.1:0-88291 GCF_053850585.1 Shewanella sp. A22 | reverse complement strand
TCAAAGTCCTTTATGCTTCGTTAGATGCTTTCAAAATAGAATCACTATTCGCTTCAATCATCTGCCTTGCCTACAGCACTTTGAACTCCCGCTGAAAGATCACATATTTAATAGGATTGGTATTAATAAAAAAGCACCCTAAAGTGCTTTTTATTACTTAGATAATAACGCTAAAACTTAACCACCAGTTTACCCTGTTGTACGGCAATTTCTTTGGTCATTTTAGCCATTAGCGCTTGACTGCTGTCGCGAGTGTCTAAGGTATACACAGGCTGGTTTTCTAAGTAATTACGTAAAAAGACCATTAGCTGTGGTGTTGCTTGGCTGATGTAACGTTCAATATCAGCGGGTTCTGACTCAACCTTGACTAAGTTTAACTGACGAAGATAAACACTTTTGGTATTACTGTCGTACCAAGGCACGGCCTCAAATGTGGTTTTTAGCTTAGCGTGTATCGGGAGTAACGGGTTATTAACGGTAATCACAGTCGCTGCTGTCACCGCCATTGTATTTGGCTTGGCGCCCAATACTACCTGCATGTCATTTAGTTTAAGTGAGACACCAATTAGCCTGTTGCCTTGTTTTACCTCAAAATGCATATCTCTATTGAGGTACTGCTCTATGTCGGACTCGGTAATACTGTACTGACTGGCACAGCCAGTCAGTAACAATAACAATCCGAGCCCAAAGCTTTTAGCCATGGTCATCATCCTGTGTTTCTCATTCCAGCTGCAACGCCAGCAATAGTTAGCATTAGCGCTAATTGAACATCTGCAGACGGTTCAACTTCTCGACGTGTACGGGCTAATAACTCGGTTTGTAAGAAGTTAAGAGGGTCTATGTAAGGGTTGCGCAGTTTAACTGACTCACGGCTCCAAGGTGTATGCGACATTAACTCAGTTGCTTGAGTTAATGATAATACCGCTTCAATACCCAATTGTAGACGTTGACGTAATTTCTCACCTAAATGATGTAGTTCAGGCTTCACTAAACATAGCTCGTAGTACTTGGCTAAGTTCGGTTCTGCTTTGGTGTAAACCATTTCTAACATTGAAATGCGGGTTTCAAAGAACGGCCATTGTTCTTCCATTTCGCGCAATAGTTCCAGCTCGCCACGATCAGCTGCATCTTGTAGTGCTTCACCTGCACCAAGCCAAGCGGGTAACATCAAGCGGTTTTGTGACCAAGCAAAAATCCACGGAATAGCACGTAAACTTTCAATGCCTCCATCGACTTTACGTTTAGCTGGACGACTACCGAGTGGTAATTTACCAAGTTCAACTTCTGGTGTGGCAGCTCTAAAATAAGCAACAAAGTCAGGCTCTTCGCGAACAATACCACGATAATGCTGAACTGATTCTTCTGCAATACGTTGCATGCAATCACGCCATGCTTTTTTAGGTTCAGGAGGCGGCAATAATGTTGCTTCCATTACTGCTGAGGTATAGAGGGCTAAACTTTGGACTGCCAATTTTGGTAAGCCAAACTTGAAGCGGATCATTTCACCTTGTTCTGTAACGCGAATACGCCCATCTACCGAACCTGGTGGTTGCGACAAAATGGCTTTATGTGCGGGCCCGCCTCCACGGCCGATAGAGCCGCCACGGCCATGGAATAACATCAATTTCACGTCGGCTTTTTTGCACACCGCAACTAGCTGCTCTTGTGCGTGATACTGCGCCCAGGCCGCTGCCATTACGCCGGCATCTTTTGCTGAATCAGAATAACCGATCATCACTTCTTGCATGCCTTTTGTGTAACCCCGATACCAATCAATGTTCAGTAGCGAGGTCATACAAGCCGCTGCACCTTCTAAGTCAGCTAGGGTTTCAAATAACGGTACAACCCGCATTGGGTTGGTACAACCGGCTTCTTTTAACAGTAATAATACGGTTAGTACATCCGATGGCTTACTGGCCATAGAAATGACATACGATCCCAACGCATTAGCTGGCTGTTGGGCGACTAAATTGCAGGTTCTTACGACTTCGACTACATCATCACTTGGCTGCCAATGTGTCGGAATAAGGGGGCGTTTGTTGGTTAATTCTCGCAGTAAAAAAGCTTGTTTTTCATTTTCGTCCCAATGATTGTAATCGCCCATGCCTAAATAACGGGTTAGTTCCGCTATTACGTCACTGTGACGAGATGCATCTTGACGAATATCGAGGCGTAACATGTGAATACCAAAACAGGCTAAACGACGTAAAATATCGAGCAACAGGCCATTTGCTATGAGCTTCATGCCACAATCGGTCAAACTGCTATAAAGTAGTTCAAGCGGTTCAAGCAAATCAGATTTATGCCAAATGAGTTCGCTAGTATCTACGTCAGGCCTTTTACCTTCAAGGCGGGCATTGAGATAATCAATGGTGTTGCGCAGTTTACAACGTAGTTGGCGTAATACATCGCGGTACGGTTCTTTACTATTATCCGTTAATGTTGATAATTCAGTATTAGCTTGCTCCATCGATAATTCGCCAAGCAAAGTCACGATGTCTTTTAAATACAGTCTTGCTGCGGCATGACGATTACGATCGAGAACCTCTTGAGTGACGATAGAGGTTACAAATGGATTACCGTCGCGGTCTCCACCCATCCAGCTTGAAAATCTTACCGGAGAAACATTAATTGGCAGTTGCTGGCCAGTTTTTTGCTCAACTTGATCATTCAGTTGGCGTAAAAAATCAGGAATAGCCTGCCACAAAGAGGTTTCGATTGTGCTTAATCCCCAGCGAGCTTCGTCAACAGGGGTTGGTCGTTCACTGCGGATTTCGTTGGTGTGCCAAATTTGCGCAATGAGCTGACGAAGACGCAGAGTGCTTTGTTTACGTTCGCGGTCAGTTAGTTGAGAGTTCTCTTGCTCGGTTAAACAATCTACAACGGCTGCGTATTTTTGAATTAACGTGCGACGGGAAATTTCAGTGGGATGTGCTGTTAATACTAAATCAATGTCTAAATTCTTTAAGCACTTAATGACATCTTTTTTATCTAAATCAGTATTAAGCATTCGTCCAAGTAGTTGCTCTACCGGATCGGGTACGCACACTAACTCGTCGCAATTACGGCTAATGGTATGAAATTGTTCTGCGATGTTCGCTAAGTTTAAAAATTGGTTGAAGGCTTTAGCAAAAGGAACCAGTTCTTCGTCGGGTAAGGAGGTTAATAACGCTAACATTTGCTCTCGAGATGCTTCGTCTCCTTGGCGAGATTTTTTCGCTAAAATACGAATTTGTTCTACTTTCTCTAAAAATGCATCGCCTAAATGGTTTTGCATGGTTTCGCCTAATATCTGGCCTAAATGCCCCACATTTGATCGAAGTGACGCATACATATCTGCCGTTTGCTCTGTCATACTTACTCCCGAAAAAAAGAACGATTTTGCCAATATCTCTTACATCACAATACCCAGCGTATCAAAATCGGTCAATACCGGGCCCATGGTTTTGTAATTTTATTCCGTAAAAATGTTACATTTTTTTTGTTTAACGCCTCACTAGATATCGTTATTACTTAATACAAGTGTGGTAAATCATTTTTTTGATTAACTCCACTGTCGGTGTTAAGTATTCTAAGCCAATAAATTCGTCTGGTTGGTGTGCTTGGTTAATGCTACCAGGACCTAACACCAAGGTTTGGCAACCCAGTTTATTAATGTATGGCGCCTCTGTGGCATAATTGACGACTTCCGCTTCGTTGCCAGACAACTCAGCGACTAACTTAGTCCACGGATTATCTGCCTTTCCTGCAAATGATTCTGCGCCCGGGTACAAAGTACTGACATTAATACTGCCAGGATACTCTTTACTAATGTCAGATAAATAGTTTAATACCATTAGTTCGAGTTCTGCTAACTCCATTCCAGGTAAAGGACGAATATCTAAGTGTAAATCGCAGCAGCCACAAATACGGTTTGCTGCATCACCACCGTGAATATGACCAAAGTTCATGGTAGGGTAAGGCACTGTAAATGCATCTTCGCGGAAGTTTTCGCTTAAATGCTGTTTCAGTTTCATCAATTGGCTAATGACTTTATGCATCACTTCAATGGCATTTAGGCCGCGGGCAGGATCTGATGAATGGCCACTACGACCAATAACACGGATCCCTTGGGCTAAATGGCCCTTGTGCATGTAGACCGGTTTTAAGCTGGTGGGTTCGCCAATGACGGCATAATCTGGTGCGACAGCCTTAGAATCGGCAAATGCTTTAGCGCCATTCATGGTCGTTTCTTCATCTGCACTAGCAAAAATAGTCAGTGGACGTTTAAATTGATCAAGCGGCATGTCTTTTAATGCTTCTAATACCAACGCAAAAAAACCTTTCATGTCGCACGTACCTAATCCATACCAGCGGTTATCTTTTTCAATCATCTCAAATGGACTTTGACTCCAACGGCCTTCATCAAAGGGAACCGTGTCGGTATGACCGGCTAGTAGAAGCCCGCCATTACCCTTGCCAATTCTGGCTATCAGATTCTGTTTATTACGCGAATCGGCAACTGTGGGCGTTTCACACTCAAATCCCAATTCACTGAACCAGTTTTGCAACAAGTTGATAACTGCATGATTACTCATATCGTGTTCAGCTTCGATTGCACTGACTGATGGTGTTGCAATCAGCTGTGTAAAACAACTTTTTAGATCTGGTAGTGTGTTCATGGGTTATCCTAAAAAATAATATGTAAAATAATTATTCACATATATTGCATAATTAATATTTCGTGGTAGTCTAGCAAACAGCATCAACCGACACCATAAATAGAACGTGAGAAATGAAAATAAACATGTGTTTTTTTACTGTTAAAACCACTATATCAATAATCAACGCGAACTTCCTACGACGATAGTTCAAAATTAGACGACTCTCGTCTAAATAGGCTATGCTGACACTTTCTCTCAATCATTATCAAAAAGAAACCAAACTTATGAAAAGCATCGCAATTATTGGCGCTAGTGGTTATACCGGCGCACAAATTACCTCGTTGATTAATGCCGACAGTAACTTCAGTGTACAAGGGTTGTATGTGTCGGAAAATAGTTTAGATAAAGGCCGTAAGTTAGCAGATTTATATCCTGCTTATAGTCATATGGCTTATACGCTATCGCCGTTATCGGATGAAGCAAAAAAGCAGATTGTTGCCGAAGCCGATGCAGTGATTTTAGCGACTGAGCATTCAGTAAGCTTAGAGCTTGCTGCATGGTTTTATCAACAAGGGCTAGCGGTGTTTGATTTAAGCGGAGCTTATCGTTTTGCCGATGTCGCTCAGTACCCTAAATGGTATGGTTTTGAACATACTCATCCTGAAGTGCTAGCTGAAGCGGTATATGGATTAGCAGAATGGAATCGCGAAAAAATTACACAAACCAGAATGATTGCCGTAGCAGGTTGCTACCCAACGGCGTCTTTATTGGCATTAAAACCACTTAAGCCGTTTTTAACTTCTATGTATCCTGTGATCAATGCCGTTAGTGGTGTGACAGGTGCGGGACGTAAAGCACAATTACACACTAATTTTTGCGAAGTCAGCCTAACACCATACGGTGTATTAGGTCACAGACATCAACCTGAAATTGCGACTCATTTGGGTCAAGAAGTCATTTTTACGCCGCATTTAGGCAATTTTAAGCGTGGCATTTTGGCGACTATTACCGTGCAGCTAAAACCGGGTACTACCGAAGCTGACGTAGAAAAAGCCTATAGCGTATATGACAACGAACCAATCGTGACGGTTAAACATAATATGTTCCCTAAAGTTGATGATGTGGTGCACACACCTAATTGTCATATAGGTTGGAAATATGATGCTAATAGTGGTTATTTAGTGGTCGCCAGTGCGATTGATAATTTAATGAAAGGTGCTGCTAGCCAAGGGCTGCAGTGCATGAAAATCCATTTCGGTGTGTAATCGAGTTGCATTAGCAAAGGAATAACAATAATGGCTACAAAATCAGTATTAGTGTTAAAAGTCGGTGGTGCATTGCTTCAATGTGAAATGGGTATGGCGCGTTTGATGACCGCTGCAGCAGAAATGCTTGCTGCGGGTCAACAAGTGATTTTAGTACATGGTGGTGGTTGTTTGGTTGACGAACAATTAACGGCTAATGGCAAAGAAACGGTTAAATTAGACGGTTTACGTGTTACGCCAGAAGATCAAATTCCTATTATTGTGGGTGCATTAGCGGGTACCTCGAACAAAATTCTACAAGCCGCGGCAGCCAAAGCTGGCATTATTAGTGTGGGCATGAGTTTAGGCGATGGCAACACGGTAACGGCAAAAATTAAAGATGAGCGTTTGGGGCTGGTGGGCGAAGTTGAACCAAAAGATGCGACCTACTTGAATTTTATTCTTAGTCAAGGTTGGATGCCAATTTGCAGTTCGATTGCGATTTCTAGTCAAGGTGAAATGTTAAACGTTAACGCAGACCAAGCCGCAACAGCATTAGCCAAATTAGTTAACGGTACGCTAGTGCTGTTATCCGATGTGTCGGGTGTGCTAGATGGTAAAGGCCAGTTAATTAGTAGCTTAAACAAAAGTGAAATTGAATACTTAGTCGCCCAAGGGGTGATAGAAAAAGGCATGAAAGTTAAAGTGGAAGCCGCTTTAGAAGTTGCTCAATGGATGGGGAAACCTGTGCAAGTTGCTTCATGGCGCGATGCCGAACAGTTAAAAACCTTAGTTAAAGGTGGGTCTGTCGGGACTCAAATACAACCTTAATGGAGTAGTAGAATATGCAGCACCTATTGTCGATAAAAGAGTTAACTCAATCTCAGCTTTTAGCCATTATTGATCTGGCTAAAAAAATTAAGAATAACCCCGCTGAGTACCGTCGTGCCTTAGATGGAAAAAGCGTTGTGATGCTATTTGAAAAGCCATCACTGCGCACCCGAGTCAGCTTTGACATTGGCATTAATAAATTAGGTGGTCACTGCTTATACTTAGACCAACAAAATGGTGCATTGGGACAACGTGAAACGGTTGCTGATTTTGCGACAAACATTTCATGTTGGGCCGATGCCATTGTTGCCAGAACATATTCACACACAACCATCGAAAAATTAGCTCAACATGGCAGCGTACCGGTCATTAATGCTTTATCTGACTTGTATCATCCATGCCAAGCGTTAGCTGACTTTTTAACACTATCAGAGCAGTTTGATGATGTCAGCAAAGCCAAATTAGCTTATGTTGGAGATGGTAATAATGTCACACATTCATTAATTTATGGTGCTGCGATTTTAGGCATGACTATGACAGTGATTTGCCCAGAAGGCGCATTCCCTGATGCACTTATCGTGACTGAAGCACAAGCATTAGCACAAAAAAATGGCGGAAAGTTAATCCTAAGTGCTGACATTAATGCCATAGAGGGTCATGATGCAATTTACACTGATACATGGATTTCCATGGGTGATGAAACACCGCTTGCCGATATTAAAGCCCGTTTTGCACCGTACCAAGTTAATAGCGATCTAATGGCTCAAGCTGGCGCTAAATTCTTTATGCATTGTTTACCAGCACATCGTGGTGTAGAAGTGACTGATGAAGTGATGGATGGCGAAGGCTCATTGATTTTACATCAAGCTGAAAATCGTATGCATGCGCAAAATGCAGTATTAGTGACCTTATTAAGTTAGTCACCTTATTTAAGTTATTCAAAAGATTAAGACAATAGTGCCGTTGGCGTTATTAACATTGACCATATACGTAATTGATTCTAGGAAATAAACATGTCTAATGCAGTGAAAAAAACCGGCGTTAAAAAAGTGGTATTGGCATATTCGGGTGGTTTAGACACCTCAGCTATTATCCCGTGGCTAAAAGAAACCTATGACAACTGCGAAATCGTCGCATTTTGTGCCGATGTAGGCCAGGGCGAAGAAGAGTTAGTTGGTTTAACGGAAAAAGCCTTAGCTTCAGGTGCTTCTGAGTGCCATATCGTTGACCTAAAAGAAGAGTTCGTTGCCGACTATATCTATCCAACTATCGCAACAGGTGCTATTTACGAAGGTACATACTTGCTCGGTACATCAATGGCGCGTCCTATTATTGCTAAAGCGCAAGTAGAAGTGGCCCGTAAAGTCGGCGCCGACGCGGTATGTCATGGTTGTACCGGTAAAGGTAACGACCAAGTTCGTTTTGAAGGTTGTTTTGCTGCATTAGCGCCAGACCTAAAAGTGATTGCGCCTTGGCGTGAATGGGAAATGCGTAGTCGTGAAGACTTACTCGATTACCTTGCTGAGCGTAATATTAAAACCAGCGCATCAGCGACCAAAATATACAGCCGTGATGCCAATGCATGGCACATTTCGCACGAAGGTGGCGAGTTAGAAGATCCATGGAACGAGCCATCAAAAGGCGTGTGGACACTAACAGTTGCACCTGAAGATGCACCAAACGAGCCAGAATATGTCTCGTTAGCGATTAAAAATGGCCGTGTGACTCATGTTAATGACGAAGCATTATCACCTTATGCAGCACTCATGAAGCTAAACGACATTGCAGGCAAACACGGTGTAGGTCGTATCGACATTACAGAAAACCGTTTAGTGGGCATGAAGTCTCGTGGTTGTTATGAAACACCCGGCGGCACCGTAATGTTTGCAGGTCTGCGTGCCATTGAAGAATTGGTACTCGATAAAACCAGCCGTACTTGGCGTGAGCAAATTGCTGGCCAAATGTCGCACCTAGTATACGACGGTCGTTGGTTTACACCTTTATGTAAATCACTTATTGCAGCGTCAGAGTCATTAGCTGAATCAGTTAATGGTGACGTAGTGATTAAGCTGTATAAAGGCCAAGCGACAGCCGTTAAAAAGCGTTCGCCAAATAGCTTGTATTCAGAATCGTTTGCAACGTTTGGCGAAGATGATGTATACGATCAAAAACATGCTGAAGGCTTTATCCGTTTGTATTCTTTAGCGAGTCGTATTCGCGCGCTAAATACTAAATAGATTTTACGCCAACGATAAAAGGCGCTGCAAAGCGCCTTTCTTCTAATGACTTTTTGACAAACAGAGAGTCATTAGAAGAAAGAGAATTTGACTTACTGCTATATTATTAAACACCCAGTTCTTAAAACAGTTTTCAACACAGAGGATACCGACATGGCGTTATGGGGCGGAAGATTTCAGGGCGAAACCAGTGCACTTTTCAAGTTATTTAATGACTCACTGCCAGTGGATTATCGCTTATTTGAACAAGATGTTGTCGGTTCTATCGCATGGGCAGACGCCATTGCTAGCGTCGGTATTATTACTGCCAAAGAATGTACTGATCTAAAAGCAGCATTAAACGAATTGCTGGTGGAAGTAGGTAACGATCCTCAAGCTATTATTAGCAACGGCGCAGAAGATATTCACAGCTTTGTTGAACAAAAGCTGATTGCCAAAGTGGGCGATTTAGGTAAAAAACTCCACACGGGCCGTTCACGTAATGACCAAGTCGCGACAGATTTAAAACTGTGGTGCAAAAAAGAAGGTGCAGCATTACTCGCTCGTTTAGGTACATTGCATGCTGAGTTAGTTGCTCTTGCTGAGCGTGAAGTCGATGCAGTTATGCCGGGTTACACCCATTTACAGCGTGCACAGCCGGTTACTTTTGGTCACTGGGCGTTAGCTTATGTGGAAATGTATGAGCGTGACATTAGCCGTCTGCAAGATGCATTAAGCCGTGCCGATTCATGTCCGTTAGGTTCAGGCGCATTGGCGGGCACAGCATATCCAATTGATCGCCATGCATTAGCGTCAGCGTTAAACTTTGCTCGACCAACCTTAAACAGTTTAGACAGTGTGTCAGACCGTGACCACGTGGTTGAATTATGCAGCGCAGCGTCAATCAGCATGATGCATTTAAGCCGTATGGCCGAAGACTTAATCTTCTTCAACTCTGGCGAAGCTAACTTTATCTCATTAGCCGATGAGGTCACTTCTGGCTCATCTTTAATGCCACAAAAGAAAAACCCCGATGCGTTAGAGCTTATTCGGGGCAAAACCGGCCGTGTTTATGGCAGCTTAATGGGGATTTTAACCACCATGAAAGCCTTGCCATTGGCTTATAATAAAGACATGCAAGAAGATAAAGAAGGCTTATTTGACGTGGTCGACAGCTGGGCTATTTGTTTAGATATGGCAGCATTAGTATTGTCGGGCTTAAAAGTAAATCGTCCACAAGCCTTGGTAGCCGCTCAACAAGGTTATGCTAACGCAACCGAATTAGCTGATTATCTTGTCGCTAAAGGCATGCCGTTCCGTGAAGCGCACCATGTGGTGGGCGAAGTGGTGGTATTTGCCATTGACCAGCAAAAGCCAATTGAAGACTTAACCGTGGCTGAGCTACAGAAATTTGCCAACGTGATTAGCGATGATGTGTATCCAAACCTTACGATTGAAGCGTGTTTAGAAAAACGTGATGTATTAGGTGGCACCGCTATCAATCAAGTGCAAGCGGTTATCGCGGCTAAAAAATCTTAATTATCCTTAGCTTGGGTTAGGGTCTGTTGATCTTTGCTGGTTAAATTTTGTTCGAGTTAAAAACGTTTTTATCGAGGCGAATGGATTGATGCCTAGTCATCTAAGCAAAATTCATTCAACAAAGAGTAAAACGTTTTTGGCCGAACCCTTCGGGCAGCGTTTGTGGGTCATTTTTACGGCGTTATCGACTTTTTATGTAGAATAACTACACCACAAAGTCTCTGCCTTGTACAAATGACCAACAATTCGCTGCAAAACCAACCTTGAAAGATCAACAGCCCCTAATATATGAGATAATAATTGACGTTAAGTACATATTTGTACAATTAAGCGTAAAATGAATGCCTATAAAAGCCCTGTCGATATTAGTCGATGGGGCTTTTGTGTTTAATCACTCAGACCGATTATGCATAGCGTTTATGTTATTAGTGTTAATAGCCTCTAAGGTTGCCGCATGATTTTTCTGAATGTCATCTCAAATACTTTCGTCATATATTATTGTGTAAAGGCTGTTTAAATAAATTTTTATTCAATTTTGGAGTAAAAGCTTAAAACATACGTGTTAATTCCTACTTTTCGGCTTATACCCGCATAAGTGACTGGCTGTAAACATATCCCATGTTCCTTATCTCAGACCGCCTCTCTTGATTCAAACACCAAGGCTATTTGTGGCATGTAAAGCCGAGTTTTCAAGGGTTGCATTGTTTTTTTTCTGCTCTATCTTGAGGTTGGTGTTGTAACAAAAAAACAATATGAGTAACAAATAATAAACATTCTTTGCGGTAGCGTTATGCCACCGCAGATAAAATAAGAGGGCAACCCAATGACAAAATCGATACTTTTACTGTTGGCTGGCTTACTAACTGGCGCGGCTCAAGCCGCTGTTGGTGGCTATCCAGTGGTGTTAGTACATGGCTTTCAGCCGGATAATTTACAAAGTAAGCCGACAGGAACACAGGTAAGTGACAATGGTTCAGAGTACTGGGCGCAATATTGGCGTGACCGGGCAGACGAGCGGATTGATTGGCCGTCGCAAGAACGCATTGCTAATAAGATAACCAGCCAGTATGTGTGGCCCAAATTGCAACAGCTGTCGCGTGATGGTATGTGTGCTAATGGGTGTGTATTTGTTAGTCACTCAACAGGGGATTTAGTCACCCGTTACATCATTGATAATCAAGCACTATGGTTGCAAAATGCAGGACTACAGCCGTTAAATATTGTGGCAACTTTTGACTATGCTGGTGCAGGCGGTGGTGTTGAATTGGCTGATTTAGCGGTGAATGTCGCCAGTGGTTCAGGTTTAATAAATGCAACATTAAAACTGGCTGTGTCGTTATGGTTAGGTGAACTGCCGTCGGCATCTAATATTGGGGTGTTGAATGACTTACGTGTTAATAGCGCACGCCAATTGGCTGCGTTTCCTGACAGCCGAGTTCCTCGTTTACGTTTTACGGGTGCCGGATCTGACTTTCTTGGTGTGACAGGGGCATTTTTACCCGGAGAAGATGATGGTGTTGTTGCAAGCCATTCTAGTTGTGGGGCAGCGACCGTAGGCAGTTACAACAGCTGTTCACGCAATGTGGCGTTTGATGGCAAGCTCACCTCATCAAATGGCCCGAGTAGATTCATGCCATATCATTACCCAATGTTGATGAGTGAAGGCTATAGCCATAGTGACACTATTTTAAATAGCGCTAGAGATGAAGTAACGTCTGCCAGTAGTCGTGCCAGTTATCTCAATGGCGATAATTTGCAATTTACGACTTATGATGAGAAGCGTGGCTGGTGGATATTTAGTTCACGTTATAGAGTGGTTAGTCATTCGGACAAAACCAGTATGTCAGCACTTGTGTATCAAGCAGCTAACTAAGCGTATATGAAATATAAAAAAATTATTATAACGACAATCCTACTTGCAACGGCAGTAGGGTTTTGGGTTTACACTTATGAGTCGGCACTTGAGCCGACTCAAGGTGTGGCTGTAATCGAGCAAGATGATACTGCGCCGGCCAAGCCTAATGTGGTAACACGCAGGCAAGCTAAAACGATGACCGAGGTTGAAAAGCTGCCACAATCGATCAGTGACAGTTTTCAGTTCATGGCAGAGGCTTATGCTAGCGAACTTGAGTTGCCGTCTTACTCAATGCCATTATCGGTTAATGATATGCACTTACTTAACCCAAATGCTTATATTCCTCAACCGGTGCAGCTTCAAGATGGAGCCAATGCCAGTATTGTGTTGCCCAAGTATCGTTTTAGTTTCCCTGAACCTGTGGTCATTAATCTTGAGGTTAATGGCTTAGTTGTTACTGGGGCAAGTGCAGCGCTACGCAGTGAACTTGCTGGTGGGTCTGATGCATTAATTAGCGGAGCCATGCTAGGTGATAATGGCAAATGGACTATAAAACTCAATGCTGAAGAGGATTGGAATGGTCCAATGGAGGTCAGTGTTACCTTTAGTGCTAAGGGTAAAAAACAAACCTTAAAAACAGGCATAGAATATAGCCACCCTACGGCAACCATAACCGGAGTCGGGGATATACGTGCAGCAGGCAGTGATATGTTAATCCCGGTTAAATTGGACGTTGAGCAAGCCGGTTATTATCGGTTACGTGCCAATCTATATACAGCCGATAAGCAGCCGATTGCATTGTTAACTGGTTCCGACAAGCTGACGGAAGGCTCTGTAGTACTCGATCTTAAAGCCTATAAAGGAGTATTAGCACAATATAACGGTCCTTATATTTTAAGTACATTTGTATTAGAGCGCCGCCCAGCAATACCTGGTGAGTTAACACAGTATGGGCACAGTGAAGCGCCTGCCTACGAGTTAGGTGACTTTGCTGTAGAGTCGTTATCTGATGAGCTATGGCAACCCGATGAACAAGAAATGCAGCGACTTGAGTTTTTGCAAGAAATGGCAGGAGACTAGAGTTTAACCATTGTTGCTTACATTATCTAAAGCCCGAGTTAGCCAGTAACGCGGGCTTTTTTATGCGTGAATAACTTCAAAATAGCTATGTTTACAGCATTAATTCGTGCAAATTAAGTAATAGAGGTAATGACTATAAATAGACAATCCGCTTAGTTTCTTAATTGTTTCAACAGTTTCAATGTGTTTTTTGTAATCAGTTCTATACTGAAATTGGTTTCACTATTTATTTAAGACAATGCACTTTGATAGCGATAATTCGAAATTTGGAGGAGATATGTTTTTAGATTATTTTGCGTTAGGGATTATATTTTTTGTAGTGATATTTATTTTTTACGGAATTATTGCGATTCATGATATCCCTTACGAAATCGCTAAGAAACGCAATCATCCACAGCAAGATGCGTTGCATATTGCTGGCTGGGTAAGCTTGTTTACGTTGCATGCTATTTGGCCATTTTTATGGATTTGGGCCACGTTATACCGCGAAGATAGAGGTTGGGGTTTTAGTGATTCGAGAAAGCGAGAATTAATACTCGAAGGTGAAGTTAAAGAGCTAATGAATGACGTCGCATTGTTAACGGATCGTTTATCGCTATTAGAGCAAGGTTCTGTCGTCACCGCTCTTCCCGTTTCAGATGAACACTCACAAGAGGTATAGACATGGACTTACTACTCATACTGACTTATACCGCATTTTGTATAGCAGTTTTTAAAGTATTTAAAATTCCGTTAACCAAATGGACTGTGCCTACGGCCATTCTTGGCGGAATTGTATTAATTGGTACTTTATTAATTTTAATGAATTATAACCATCCCTATTCGAGATTTGCTCGCGAGTATTTTGTCACCATTCCAATTGTGCCCGCAGTTAAAGGATTGGTGATAGAAGTCAATGTTAAGCCGAACACACCAGTGAAAGAAGGTGAGGTGTTATTTAAAATTGACCCTACACCGTACCTTTCAATAGTTCAGCAAAAACAAGCTGCTCTAAAAGAAGCAGAGCTGCAAGTACCACAACTGGAAGCTGCTTTTCAAATAGCTGCTGCTAAAGTTGAACAAGCAACAGCAGATAAAGATCGTACAGAGTCAGCTTACCGCCGCTATGAAGACGGTCGCAAAAAAGCAGGGCGTAATTCACCGTTTACTGAGCTTGAGCTCGACAACCGTCGTCAGTTATATATAGCTTCATCTGCGCAACTTGATGCAGCCTTAGCTGAGGGGCTGCGGACTCGCTTAGCATATGAGTCAAATATCGATGGCGTCAATACGAAAGTAGCAGGTCTACAAGCTGAACTCACCAAGGCCGAATATGACTTACAGCAAACAGTCGTTAGAGCACCTGCGGATGGTGTCGTGACTCAATTAGCGCTGCGAAAAGGTGCTATGGCTGTGCCTTTCCCTTTACGCCCAGCACTGACGTTTATTCCTGATGAGACAAGATATTTTGCTGGCGCTTTTTGGCAAAACTCCTTATTACGCCTTAAAGAAGGTGATGAAGCTGAAGTGATAATTGACGCTATGCCTGGGCAAGTGTTTAAAGGTAAAGTTGCCAAAATACTCCCCGCAATGGCAGAAGGTGAGATCCAATTTAGTGGTAATTTACAGTCATCAAATAAGTTGTTTCAACGAGGACGAGTGTTGGTGTTGATTGAGCTCGAAGATGATGTGATCAGACAATCGTTACCTGCTGGTGTTGCAGGACAAGTAGCAATTTATACCGATCATTTTAGCCATGTCGCGGTAATGCGAAAAGTATTGTTAAGAATGCAAGGTTGGTTAAATTATTTGTTTGCTGAAGGACATTAGCTTTGGTGTCTGAGGGCATGCGTAGCGGATTGTCATAGTTAAGTCGTAGTGAGAGGGTTATTAATCTTGAGCTAGTTGTACTTGGTTACGTCCGCCACGCTTAGCGCAATACATGGCTTTATCCGCTCGGCTAAAAAGGTCTTTTATTTCGTTGTCTCTGGCTGTTAATGAGCTCACACCAATAGACACTGTAACGTTAATATTTTTATTTGTTTGTGTAGTATTAAATGAGTATTTGGCGATATGATCTCGAATACGCTCGGCAATGATCATTGCCCCTTCACTGTCGGTCATTGGTAAGATAATGGTAAATTCTTCACCGCCGATTCTGGATAATGAATCCGATTGCCGCAGTAAGTCATTGCATATTTGAGCAAACTGTTTGAGTATGCTATCTCCGCCATCATGGCCAAAATTATCATTAATCACTTTAAAGTAATCGATGTCGATAACCAACAAGGATAACGGTTGATCAAACCTAATGGCTCGAGCGCATTCTTGTTTTGCCAGTTGGTTATAGGATCGTCGATTGTGTACACCTGTTAATTGATCGGTATTAACTAAATTTTCAATTTGTTGATGGGCTTGTTCGAGCGATGTTTGTGCTTGTTTTAGGTTGGTGATATCTGCTCCCATAATGATGGTGTAACCACTGTCTAAGTTAATCCGAGTCATTTTAAACCAGCGACCGTCTGATAGGTCTGTTTCATATTGGTTGAGGGCTTTTTCTGAATGGAGTTTATGTAGATTTTCAAGCCATTGCTCAAAATTGTTGGTATTAATGATAACACCCTGCTTTGTTTTCCAAGCATGACGTAATAAATCGCCTGATTTTTTACCTATAGCATTCTCAGCGGTAGTGCCAAAGATGCTGGCGAAATGCTGATTACAGTAGATAACTTCTTTATTATGGTTGAGCACACCGAAACAATTTGGAGTGAGTGTTAATGCCTCTAAGAGGATAGGCTCTAAACTGACTGGCGGGCTTTTTTGCATGAAATACTCAAAAGAATGAAGTGAACTACTAAATATTATAAATGAAAAGATAGTTTTTTGTTAATCGGTTGCAAATAAGTTTGACGTAGAGAGTTAATTTAAATCAATTAACCCTCTACGATATCTAACTTGGTAGGTAGTAATAACATTATTTTTAACTGTTATTAATACCTTTTGCAGGCATAAAAAAGCCCAGTCATTATCACTAAGACTGAGCTGTTAATGAAGATTAATTATGCGTTAGTTAATGCGCTTTTTAGCTCGCTAGGTTTCATCGGGATTTTACGTAACCGCACACCCACAGCTTGATAGATTGCGTTAGCAATCGCTGGAGCAACAGGGGTTACTGCCGGTTCACCTAAGCCCGATGGTGGCATTTTACTTGGGATAAATTCGATGATAACTTCCGGTGTCTGACCTAAGCGCAGCGGAGTGTAAGTATCGAAGTTTGAGTCTTTATACTGACCATTAAGCAGTTCTGTTCCTTCGTACAACGCCATAGATAATCCCCATAATGCAGCACCCTGACATTGGGCTTCTGCGCCGTTTGGATCAACAATAATGCCGGCATCAATGGCGATAACCAATTTCTGCACATTCACAATACCGTTGCTTTTATCCACATGCACTTGTACTGCGCACGATACCCATGTTGGCATATCACGTTCTTGGCCAAACGTTGATGCAATTCCAAGCCCTGTATCTTTAGCTTGTGGCGTGCCCCAACCAATCATCTCGGCAGCTTTTTTCAATACTGCGGCTTGGCGTGCAGCGCCACCTTCGGCAACGGGTGTGCTACCAGCATTTCGACCTTCGGCAATTAACATGTCGAGACGGAACTGCAATGGATCTTTACCAGCATGATGCGCAGCTTCATCCATAAAGCTTTCAACAGCCCAACCTGTCCAACCCGGTCCAACTGAACGTAACCAACCCGGTCTGAATGTTGCAATCGCAAGATCATTCGACACAGCACGCACTTTTTGAGCGCCTACCGTGTACCAATGGTCTGCTCCTGCAATCGAGAACGGATCATACGGTTCGCCATTAGTGCCTTTAGGCATAAACCCTGGCGCTAATACTTGAGTTGGCCAACCTGCTGTGGCGTGATGTTCCATTGCGGTAACCGCTTTTTTATCATCAAATGCCATTTTTAACTGTTGAACAGATGCAGAACGCGCACTGTCAAATAGCATGTCTTGTGGACGTATCATCACCATTTTAACGGGTTTTCCGCCTAATGCTTTAGAGGTCAACGCAGCTGGAATGGTGTAATCGCCGTTAAGTCGGCGGCCAAAACCACCCCCTAACATGTAGGTGCGAATAACAATGTTGGCTTCATCTTCACCTAATGCCGCAGCTAATACGGGGAGAGTAAGTGATTGCCACTGACAACCTGAATGCACTTCCCATTCGCCATCAGGGTTTTTAAATACCAAAGCATTAAGCGGTTCCATTTGTGCATGGAGTACCGTACTGGTGATATATTCTTCTGCAATGGTACTATTCGCACTCGCAAATGCTGGCCCAGTGTCAACATTGCCAGTGTCTAAAATACTGCCTTTGGTTTGATCGCCGAGTAATTGCTTTCCATGAGCAATAATGTCTGCTTCAGACACGTTTGCCGTTTTACCTGCATCCCATGTCACTTTAACGAGCTTCGAGGCTTTTTGCGCCGCAGTAAAGCTGCTGGCGATAACCATTAACCAACCTGGCACACTGCCACTGGCATCATCTAATACGATAGTTTGTTGATAACCCTTTATTGTTTTGGCAGCTGAGTCATCAAACTTAACCACTTTAGAGCCATAACGTGTCGGCGGTAAAATAGGGTTGGCGTACACCATGCCATCAACTTTGGCGTCGATACCAAATATGGTTTTACCGTTGGTTTTGTTGGCGATATCAAGTGAGGTTACCTGGTGGCCAACAAGTTTAAGATCGGCATTAGGCTTTAATGGCAACGTTTTCAGTTCTTCTTTAGTAAACTGACGGGTTAGGCCTAGGGTAACTAGTTCACCGTAAGATAACTCGCCTTTACTTGAGACAATTTTACCATGACTGGCTGTACAATCTTTTGCTGCGATACCCCATTTTTTAGCGGCTGCTTCAATTAACGCTGTACGACCAGCAGCACCAGCTTGACGGTACACTGGCCAGCTTTGAGAAACTGACCAGCTACCACCGGTAACCATGTAACCCCAGCGAGGATCACTGTCGACATGGATTATTTCGACATCATCCCATGAGGCTTCAAGCTCATCAGCAAGAATTCGCGCAATAGCTGTACCAACATGTTGGCCCATTTCTGAGCGCATGATGTTAACTTTAATTTTGCCAGCAGTATCAATTGAGTACCATAAAGAAGGTTCGTAAATGTCGCCTTCACTAGGGAGTACTTTACCGTCTGGGCTGGCAGGATCCATCGCTGCCATCAAGTGGCGAGGAAAACCAAAGCTGACACCTACCGCTGTCATCGCAATTAAAAAACCGCGGCGGGTTATACCAGCCGATCCACGTTTAGGCAGTCTGCTCATCGTTGCTCTCCTTAATTGCGTTTGCGGCTTCATGAATGGCACCACGAATACGAACGTAGGTCATACAACGACATAAGTTTCCGCCCATCACGGCATCAATGTCTTTGTCTGAAGGTTCAGGAATGTCTTTTAGTAGCGCTGCAGCTTGCATAATTTGACCCGACTGGCAGTAACCACATTGTGGCACCTGCAGTTTTTGCCAAGACACTTGTAATGGATGATCGCCCTTTTCAGAAAGCCCTTCAATTGTAGTGATTTCGGCTCCTTCAACTGACGATACTGGCGTAATACATGAACGGGTAGCACGCCCGCCAACATGAACGGTACAAGCTCCACAAGTACCAATACCGCAACCAAATTTGGTGCCGGTCATGTTGAGTTCGTCACGAATTACCCACAGTAGAGGGGTATCACTCTCTACATCGGCAGTCATCGGTTTGCCGTTTAAAATAAATTTTGCCATTGTCACTTCTCCAGTGAATTAGTGCTCAAATCGGGGTTGATTGCGGATCTCGCCCACTTGTTGTTGTAATTTCGGCCAGGTGTTTTCCCCAGCGGCTTGACGCAAATAAGCTGCTATAGCAGTAATGTCTTCATCACTAAGTGCATCACGGAATCCTGGCATTACCACGCCGCTGATGCCTTGATCGCTGCGTACACCATCCAGTATTACGTTAATCAGGTTAGTTGGCTCATCAAGATGAGTCGCTGAACCGATAGTAATTAATGGCCGGCCTTTAACTAACTGGTCGCTGCTGTAGTGGCACGCTTGACAAGCGGTGGCATATAAACGAGCACCTTCATCAATCCGTTGATCTGGCTGTTGATGCTGTGCCGTTATCGCAGCTTGTAAAGTGCTACTTGAGTCAGGCTCATTGGTATTATTGGTGCGGGCAAGGCTGGCAAAATAATCACTAATAGCACGCAGGTCGCTTTCTGGTAGAGCTGATAACCCTTTGTGCATAACCGGCGCCATTGGGCCTGCTGCACTGCCATGATATGGAGAGTTACCCGTGGTGAGGTATTCGTAAAAGTCTTGCGCTCTCCATGGAATTGGCGATGTGCTAGTAGAGGTTAACGATGGTGCAATCCAACCATCAATGGCTGCACCTTGGTACATTTGTGCGTATTTTTCTCCCCCCAACGCATTACGTGGGGTATGGCATGCACCACAGTGAGCAATACCTTCCGCTAAGTAAGCACCGCGATTCCATTCGGCAGATTGTTTGTTGTTGACCTCAAAAGCTTGGGTGTCAGCAAACAGCAGTTTCCAACCTGCTTGAAACCAGCGGATGTTGAGCGGAAATGGAATACCGTTTTCTTTTTTGACTTGTTTAACCGCTGGAACAGACGTCATGATGTAAGCGTAAATTGCGTTAATGTCATCATCGGTCATTTTATTAAAGTGTTCAAAAGGGAACGCTGGTAATAAATGGTGTCCATCGCGGCTCACGCCCGTTCGCATAGCGCGAGCAAAAGCAGCTTGCGACCAGCTACCAATACCTGTTTCAACATCAGGGGTGATATTACTTGAGTAAATGGTGCCAAAGTCAGTGTGCATTTCATAGTTACCAGCATAAGCCGTACCGCCTGGCGGAGTATGGCAAGTACTACAATAACCTGCTGCAGCGAGGATTCTTCCGTTTTCGATAACCTGTGGGGAATAGTTTGTTTGAGTGGGTACGACGGGATCAATTGCAGGGTGCCAAGCGTATACACTGAATACACCAAGTCCAACAATTGCTGCACCACATACGCCATAAACGATGCGTTTTAGCATATTACATTGCCTTTTTTAAAATAAAAAAATGATATAGAGAAGGGAATATCTCATCTCACATTCCCTGTTCGACTTTGTATTATTATTTTGATTGGTCAAATATTCATCCTAAGCAAGGGCGAGCCCTTTGTCCAGCAATGATATTAACCCATTCTTTCACGCCTTAATGTCACATAATACATTAACACTGTGACGAGTGACACGCGGATTATAAAAAAATACCTTTTAGTTAGCTTGCTGTTAAGTAAAGGTTTTTAAGGTTGATTTTATGTTGCAGTAAACCCAGCCGTCTAGGGATGCAGCATCCATTCCGGACATATAGGCACTTATGGTGAATGACTGTCTGTGGCAATTATATGAATGCTAACCGTAATAGTTACATCGAAAGGAGTGCCTACACAGTTGATAGGTCACAAATTGGATATTATTTCTAAGCTTGATTCATAATCCGCTTGTATTCAGTAACCACATTCGGGATAATTAATGCAAATCATTATCATTTGCGTTAATTAGCTCGGGAATGTATCAGATGGAACTTATCAGTGTATCTTCATTATGGCTTGGATGTTTGTTTGCTTATTTGGCATCAGACAAACAGCAGCTTGTTAGTTTGCCTTTTCCTAAATTATTGGCTTGGAGTTTATGTGGTATCGCAGTGCTATTTGCTGTGTGGGGGTTTAGCCACACGTATAATGTATTAGTTGCCAGTTTAATGGTGCTAATTTGTATGATGACCATGTGGATATTACTGGTGCTGGTGGCGTCGCATTATAAAGGTCGCAGTATTTGGGTGAGCTCGTTTGGCTTTGCGTTGTTTGTCAGCATTATGCTTGTTGGTGTTAAATAATCATGTGGCCCAAGTCGTTCGCTGCATTTTTATGGGGGTTATTACTGGCAATCAGTTTAATGCTTATCGTTTTTCGAGTATTACCAGCAGCTGTAGATGTAAAACTATTTGTTGGGCTTATGCTGGGTTTTTGTGTGTGGGTTGGGGTAATGACATTTTGTTATAGCCGTAATAGCACCAAAGCAGCTAGCGCAGTATGTGCCAAATGGCTTTTGGCCAGCGGCCTTGTCAATGCGTTGTTATTTTTCTCTCAAACTTAAGTCATGCATACCTTAATGAAATCTAATTCTCCCGTACAGCACAAAGTCATTAAAAATCTTATTGAAGCCCACAGTTGGCTTGGGTTAATCATTTCACCTTTATTGTTTTTGGTATTTTGGGCTGGTGCGGTGACCTTGTTTCACGATGAAGTGGCACAATGGGCCATTACACCGCATCATCCTGTCGATAACGCGAAAGTAGATATTCCGTTAGCGAAGCTTGTTGAGAAAAAATTGGCTGAATATCCCGTAGATCAAACAGGTCGTTTTCGGATTAATATGCCGACAGATATCGTGCCGTATTACATTTTTTACTTCGATGTGGTTGGCGACAACCCTAAATCGGAGCGCCAAACGATGGCAATATTGGTTGATCCCAAAAGTGGTGAGACTGTTGCTGGCAAAGACGATTTTTACTTATCGCAATTTATTTACCGTCTGCATTATAACCTTGATCTACCTGGTGGCAGTTACCTGATTGGGGTCGTGACCCTGATTTTTCTGTTTGCACTCGTTTCAGGTATTTTTATCCACGCGCGTAAATTATTGAAACATTTTTTTCTGTATCGCGTTGATAAACAGCGCCGAGATAAATTACTCGATTTACATACAGTGGTTGGCGTGATGACACTGCCGTTTACCTTGATGTATGCATTAAGTGGATTAATTCTTAACTTGGCCATTGTGTTCCAGCTGGCCTTTGTGGTGTTTATTTATCAAGGGGATCGACAAGCATTGTTTAATGATGCCGGTTTTAATCGTACTACTGAACCTCGAAGTGAAACGCCACTGGATATGAATAATGCGTTCAATTTAATTGAGCAAACAAAACAGCAAGCCAATTTTGAACTACGTAATGTGATTTTTCATCATTACGGCGCAGATAACGCACTAGTGCAAGTACGTGGAACTGACACTGTTAATTTTGCTCAACGTGACGAAGTGACCTATCGGGTGCAAGATGGCACTGCGATGAATAAAGTTGATGCCGATAATTATAATGTTTTTCGAAAGGGGAGAGATGTACTGGTTTCCTTGCATTTTAGTAATTTCGCCGGCTTAGATATCCGTATCTTATACTTTATTTTAGCAATGGCGATCAGTGCTATGATTGTTACGGGCAATATGTTGTGGCTGGATAAGCGTAGTACGCAGCGACAGTCATCTCCACGCAGTATTGCCATTGTGACCGCGATGACAATTGGCGGTTGTGGTGGGATTATTGTGGCGACAGCAGTTGGATTTTTGTGTGAGCGATTATTGCCTGCAACCATATCAGGGCGAAGTGAATGGCTAGTGGGGTGTTTTGTGGCGTCACTACTGGCCGTTATGTTATACAGTTTAAGAGTAACTGATATTAAGCGTCATATTAGCAAGTTACTGTTACTCACCAGTGGTATATTGGTCATCACGATTGTGGCAGATTGGTTGTTGTTTTCTAAACAAATAATAGCATTATGGCAAAATGGATATCATGGTGTTATTGGAGTACAAATTGGGATGATATTAGTGACGTTTGTGTGCTTATGGACTACTAATAAGCTAGGATTATCTCGTCACTCACAACCTACGGTGGCGGTAAATGTCACTTCTGTCAATGGATAACCGATTGCGACAAAATTGACAAATAAGGCCTGCGAAGGGGGGAACTCTTCCAGGCCTTAATTTTGATTAAATGGATTTAGGGTAAATCAAATATCAATGCTGTTGACTGAGTGTCCGATGAATTAACCAAGGTCACCTGAGCCATATCTGTGAGTTTAGCGCCATCACCTATTGTTAACTGCTTGTCTTCCATGTTTAGCTCGCCAGCCACCTGATGAATATACACTTTACGATCAGTTGCAATCTGGTAGGTTATTTCAGATTTAGGCGCCAAAATCAATTGCGACAAAATCGCATTTTGCTTGATTTGTAAGGTGCCGTTTTCACCCGTTGGCGTTGCAATCGTGGTTAACCCCGCTGCTTGACCAAAGTTTTTTTGTTGGTATCCAGGTGTGTTACCTAAGGTATTTGGTTGGATCCAAATTTGTAAAAATTTCAGTGGTTCTGTCGCGGAAGCATTGTACTCACTGTGAGTAATACCACTGCCAGCAGACATTAATTGAAACTCACCAGCAGGCAAAACTTCGACATTGCCTTCACTGTCTTTATGGGCAATAGAACCTTTAAGTACGTAGCTGATAATTTCCATGTCACGGTGGCCGTGAGTGGCAAATCCGGCACCGGGAGTGACGCTGTCGTCATTGATGACTCGCAGTGCTGAAAAGCCCATTTGCTCAGGATCATAGTAGCTACCAAATGAAAAACTGTGTTTGCTGTCCAACCAGCCAAAGTTGGCTTTTCCGCGCTCGTTTGCATGACGTAAGCTGATCATAATGTTGCTCCTATGGTTCAAATTAATAAGCCGTTAGTGTGGAAGATTAAGCCAGCTTTTTTGCTATAGCGTTATCGATTGCGACCTTGCCTGAACCTGATAACGCAAGTGACACACTGGCAGCCAATAAAGCTAATGCGAATTCATAACCATTGTTTGCCATAAATAATCCGTTGCTAATATGCACGCTAGCAATGGCAATGACCATGGTGAACGCTAATACAGCGGCTGCTGGACGGGTAAGTAAACCCAGTAAAATGAACAATCCACCTATCAATTCTGCTGAACCCGCTAAGAAAGCCATTAATACACCTGGCTCAATGCCAATTGAAGCCATCCACTGTCCTGTACCTTCTAGGCCATAACCGCCAAACCATCCGAATAACTTCTGACCACCATGAGCCATAAAAATAACCCCAACAGGTAAACGTAATGCCAATGTGCTAAAACCTGCAGTAGAGTTTGTAATGCGTTTCACGAGTGCTTTCATGGTATTTATCCTCAATAAATTTAAACATTGTTTGTTTCTAGTAAGTCTCTCTCACTGGTTGATAAGAAGTATATTGGGACTTGATAGAATAAAAAATCGGAATAAACTGATATTAAAGTTCAAATTATTTGAATGAGGAGGAGTGATGCAAAATCCGATCACTATCGACGCATTACGAGCCTTAGATGCGATTGATCGCAAGGGCAGTTTTGCTGCAGCTGCGGCATCGTTATATCGAGTACCGTCAGCGCTGACTTATACCATCAAAAAACTTGAAGATGATATGGGCGCGGCGTTATTTGACCGAACAAAGCAAAAAGCACAACTGACGCCAGCAGGCAAAATTGTATTAGAGCAAGGGCGACAGATTTTGTTAGCAACCAATCGGTTGGTTGATTCTGTGCAGCAATTAGAGTCCGGTTGGGAAAGCGAAATTAGGCTATCCCGCGATACGGTTATCCCCCAGTGTCAGTTGTTTCAATTAATTGAACAATTTAATCAGCTAGAACACTCAGTCGACATTAGTGTGGATGTTGAAGCTGTTGGTGGTGGTTGGGATGCATTGCATAGCCGACGTGCCGATATTGTAATTGGTGCCTCTGGAGAGTTACCACGAGGTGTGTTTCAAACCCATAAAATAGGTGAAATTGAATTTGTGTTTGCAGTAGCGCCACATCATCCATTGGCGTTTGTTGATGGCACATTAGAAGCCGACAAACTGACAGACTATGCTTCGGTGGTAGTTGCCGATACCGCACAAGTGTTACCAACACGCAGCAGTGGCCTTTTTAAAAGCAAGCAAGTGATTAAAGTTAACACTATGGAAACTAAGATTGCAGCACAGTTACAAGGATTAGGGATCGGTTTTTTACCAAGGCACATGGTGCAATGCTACTTTGACAGTGGTGAGTTGATTGAAAAAACATGTTCAATTCCAAGGCCAAATCAAAGTTTGTATCTTGCTTGGCATAAAGATCACCAAGGCCGCGCATTCGACTGGTTTGTAGAGCATTTACCTAAGGTAAATTGGGGATTATAAAGTCTAAACGAAGGGACATGCTCAGTGACCAATGTCAGGATGTTGATGTAACACTCAAATGAATATGCATTTGGGCTTTTTATTGATCCTCCGTTATTGGTCACTTGACATGGGTGTAACACATAGGTTTACAGTCACTGCATATCGTTACGTAGAGCATTTAATTCTCTAGAGCCATTAAATGTTCAGCACAGACACTAACGTAAATCTTATTATTAAATTTAGTCGTTACCCCAAGGAGTCTTTATGAAAGTGAGTGAACTCGCAGCCTTATTGGGCGTCACCACAGACACAATTCGTTTTTATACCCGAATAGGCCTGCTCTTCCCAACAAAATCGCCCAACAATGGCTATAAATTTTATCGAGATAAAGAAGTGTCGCGAATGCGATTTATTATGAGTGCCAGAAACTTAGGTTTTTCGGTGGATGAAATTAAAGTGATCTTTTCTAAAACGGATCATGGTGAAAGCGCTTGTACTATGGTGAAGCAGCTTATTAGCCAGAAATTAGCAGAAACTGAAAAATTGTTCAATGAAACATTAGCGTTACGCAATAGGTTGACTAAAGCCGTAAACGAGTGGGAAAACCTGCCAGCGTTAGCCCCCACAGGTGCCATGGTCTGCCATTTAATTGAAGGTTTTGATGCTGGTGACGAAACCTCTTGTCAGGCTACCGATAAGGAGGCTTTGTGATGAAAAACAAAACGACAACCCAATTATTGATAGAGGGTGCAGGTTGTGCCAGTTGTGTAGGCAAAATTGAGAAAGCCCTTAAAACAGTCGCACAAGTAGAGCAGGCTGAAATGAATTTTGCTGACCGAAGTGTAATGGTCACCGGAGAAGTTGAAGTTGCCAACTTGCTTGAGGCCGTTGAAAACGCTGGTTATCACGCGATTGTGATTAACGATCAAGGTGGTGCAGATGCCATCGATGAAAAAGAACAGGCTGATGCAATATATTATAGAAGCCTAATAAAACACACTATAGTCGCATTGGCAGTGGGTATCCCGCTGATGATTTATGGTTTGTTTATTGGTGACATGACCGTTACTAATCCAATACAACAGCTGGTTTGGGGAGCAATTGGTGTGTTGACCTTAGGGATAATGTTCTTCTCCGGCAAGCATTTTTATACTGGCGCATGGAAATCATTTACGCATCATAGTGCCAATATGGACACCTTAATTGCGCTCGGAACAGGCACTGCGTGGGTTTACTCTATGGTGGTGGTATTTGCACCAGATTTATTGCCAGAAATGGCGCGCCATGTCTATTTTGAAGCAACCGCGATGATCATTGGTTTAATCAATCTTGGACTCGCGTTAGAGGTCAAGGCGCGCGGTAAAACCTCTGCAGCGATTAAGCGCTTAATTGGTTTACAAGCTAAAACGGCTAGGGTGATCCGCAATGGTAAAGCGGTCGATATTGATATTGCCTTGGTGCAATTAAACGATAAAGTCAGTGTTCGACCAGGTGAAAAAATTCCCGTAGACGGTGTGGTCGTTGAGGGGAGTAGTTTTATTGATGAATCAATGTTGACTGGCGAACCTATTCCGGTTGAAAAAAGCGTTAATGATGATGTGGTCGCGGGTACATTAAACAAACTGGGGTCACTTACTTTTACCGCCACACGTGTCGGTAAAGATACTGCTTTGGCGCACATTATTACTATGGTTAAGCGGGCGCAGAACTCCAAACCGCCGATTGGCCAAATGGCCGATGTTATTTCGAGCTATTTTGTTCCTGCAATGATGATTATTGCCATAATCAGCGCCATGGTATGGCTCAATTTTGGGCCTGAACCCTCAGTGGGATACGCCATAGTGTCGGCGATGACAATATTAATCATCGCTTGTCCGTGTGCTTTAGGACTAGCAACACCCATGTCGGTGATGGTTGGTGTAGGTAAAGCCGCTGAATCTGGTGTGCTTATTCGTAATGGTGAAGCCCTGCAAACGGCATCGACGATTACCACCATGATTTTAGATAAAACCGGCACCATTACCGAAGGTGCACCAAAAATCACCGATATCATAGTGGTGAATGGACGCGAAGAACAACAGGTATTGCAATTGGCCGCGAGTATTGAGCAACATTCCGAACATCCGCTTGCGCAAGCTGTTGTGCAAGCAGCAACGGATAAGGGATTAACCTTATTCAATGTTGAAAATTTTACTGCTATTGCAGGATTTGGTGTCCAAGCTCAGTATCAATCGGCTCAGTTATTATTTGGTAATGAGAAGTTAATGCGCGATAAAGGTATTGCCTTAAGCGATTATCAGCAACAAGCACAGGCGTTAGCGGCAGACGCCAAAACGCCAATGTATTTTGCTATCGATGGTGAACTAGCGGCAGTGATTGCTGTGGCTGACCCGATTAAAGCTGATTCTGTTGCCGCCATAGCAAGGCTTAAAAGCCGTGGTATTAAGGTGATTATGCTTACCGGGGATAACCACGCGACAGCTACTGCAGTGGCTGCCAAAGTGGGCGTAGATGACTTTTTTGCCGATGTATTACCACAAGATAAAGCCAATAAAGTGGCCGAATTACAAGCCTTAGGTGAAGTGGTTGGCATGACTGGCGATGGTATTAATGATGCCCCTGCACTGGCTTTAGCCAATGTCGGCTTTGCTATTGGCACCGGAACGGACGTGGCGATTGAAAGTGCCGACATAACGCTAATGCGGGGATCGCTACACGGTTTAGCCGATGCCATCGCGGTGAGTAAAGCGACGTTAGGCAACATTAGGCAAAATCTAGTGGGTGCGTTTATTTACAATGCGGCGGGTATTCCGCTCGCTGCTGGGGTGCTATTTCCAGTGTTTGGCGTATTACTTAACCCTGTGGTTGCAGGTGCTGCAATGGCATTTTCATCATTAACTGTGGTGAGCAACGCCAATCGTTTACGCTTTTTTACCCCTCAACAACACTAGGAGTGAATGATGCTATTAATTAACTTATTTTGTGTGGCATTGATTGCCCTTATCGTTTGGTGGTTTTGGTTATACAAACCCAAAGCCGCGACTCATCAGGCAAGTAACGCTATTGTGGTGAAAGACGGCGTTTACTCTCCGGCAAGAATAACCGTGCCGGCTAATACTGCAACGCAATTAACTTTTTTACGCCAAGACAAAGCAGGGTGCTCTGCCAGTTTGTTATTTCCAGACTTGGACATTAGCGAAGAGTTACCCCTTGATAAACCCGTGGTAGTTTCGCTGCCAGCGTTAGCCAAAGGCGCATATCCGTTTCATTGTCAAATGCAGATGTATAAAGGAGTATTACTGGTTGAGTAAACCTAGATAATGGGTGAGCTAAGTCGGCATCAATAAAACCTTGATGCTTACTACTGGGCCACATAAGCTTTGAAAAAGGCGTACCAGTTACGCAAGTTAACATCTGTTTATTCAAGATGCTTACTTGAGTAATTGGTGATATTGTGGCGGTTCGTTTACAACTGATTTTTCGATGACATCATGATACGACGTTTAATGGACTACATTCGTTTGGTGCTATTTGTGAGTGGCGTATTAATTGGTATTCAAGTTCCCGGCTTTGTCGATCAATACGGTCAACGACTCGAAGCACACCAGCTTGAAGCTAAGCTAAGTTTGGCCGAGTTTCAGCGTGATGCCGACCGATTTTTTGCCGGTGATATAAGTAAACTCATCCGCCATTACCAACAAAATAACGACCCAGTATTCAGTGCTGGTGGTGAAAGCATTGAATCACTCTATCAACGCTATACATCATTGACTCAAGCGTTGAGCCGTTTTAATCAACATAGCTATAGTCCTTATCAACAAATAATATTGGCTCCACAAAAAGACATTCAATCAGAGGTTTGGCAGGCATACAGTTATGTCATTTTATTGAAACCACAAGCCATTGCCATAGGGTTACTGTTTGGGCTAATAGTGTCGATGTTGTGTGAATTAATACTGTCTATTTTATATATGGGCTGTCGTAGGATTTTAACGCCACGATAAGCTATTTTTTTATTATTAATCAAGGAAATATTATGATCGCAACAGGACAAGCTTTACCAAAAGCTACATTAACCCAACTGACAAAAGACGGCATGGTTAATCACGATGTGACTGAGCTTTTTGCAGGAAAAAAAGTGGTATTGTTTGCAGTGCCAGGTGCATTTACGCCAACGTGCTCTGAAGCACATTTACCAGGTTATGTGGTACTTGCAGACGAGTTTAAAGCCAAAGGTGTTGATCTTATTGCTTGTGTTGCTGTTAACGATGCATTCGTCATGAAAGCATGGGGCGAAGCCCAAAATGCTTCTGAGCTGATGATGTTAGCCGACGGTGATGCAAGTTTTACTAAAGCACTCGGTTTAGACATGGACACAGCCGGTTTTGGTGGCATTCGTTCACAACGTTATGCCATGGTTATCGACAATGGTGTGGTAACGTTACTTAATGTTGAAGCACCACAATCATTTGAAGTCAGTACAGCTGAAGCCGTTATGGCCGCTCTATAATCTACATTATGCTTCTATGTTAGAGACTTACTGGCAAATAAAGTGGGCGCGAATCTAGCGCCCATTTTTATGAAAAAAACCAGTTATCAGTAAAGCTTGTTAGTATTGATTATCCGCGGATGCCTAATTGTTGTTCAATATTGTCCACACTGTTGGTCACCTCAAATGCAATAGTTTCGCTTTGTTCAAATGCATCTTTGGCTCGTTGCATTAAGCTGTTCATCGCTTCAACAAATTCGTCGAGATGATGTACTTGTTGTGTAGCGTATTCGCTACCTTGGCTTGCGCTACTTAGCATGGTTTGTGCTTGTTGCTGAACATGTAATGCAACATCTAATAAGCTCTGTGCTCGGCCTTTTTGTTGCGTGGACGCATTACTGATGTCGTTTATGCTGTGGCTTAGGGCTTTATTTGATTGGGTTAATTGCTCAAAAATAGCCATTATGTCTTTTAATGATTGTTGAGTACGCAGCGATAAGCTGCGTACTTCGTCGGCAACAACCGCAAACCCGCGACCTTGTTCACCAGCGCGAGCGGCTTCAATGGCGGCATTTAATGCCAATAAGTTAGTTTGCTCCGCTATATTGCCAATGACATCAACTATTTTCGCCGCATCATTAACAGATGTACTCAATTGGGTTAGTGAGAGATTACACTGATGAACCTTGCTGACGGTGTGGTCTGTAGCGCTTAACACTGCTTGCGCTTCATTTTGACTCGATTGCATATCATACATGGTTTGTTCAGCGGTTATTGTTAGTTCGCTAGACGACAGGTTTACTTTATTTGCGAGTTCAATTAAGTCAGTGGTTTGGGCTTGGGCTTGTTGTACTACAGCTTGTGTTTGCTGAGTGCTATTTGACAGAGAGCCAATTCTGGCAACTAATTCGCTTAACGATTGTGACACCTTAGCGATATTATTTTTTTGCTGTTCGTCTTCTTGTTCAAACCGTTGCAACAGGTGATTAAAATGTGCCGCAATTTGGCCCGTTTCGCATTGACTTGTCACGGGTAAAGGCTCTCGTTGATTTGATTCACTTAACAGAAAGAAAGCTCGATTTAAGCGCCTTAAGGGAGTGACTACTCTTCGTTGTTGTAAGATTAGGTAACTTATTGAAAATAAAGTAAGCAAGGTCACCATGCCATACAATAACCATTGTAGATTAATCTTTAATTGTTGGTCGGTTTGAGTTTGTATATTTGCCAGGGTGACGAGTTGCTGCTCAACTTGACTAGTGGCGTGAATTAGGGCCGTTTGTACCTGCAAATTGTTATTGAGCATTTGCTTAGTATTAGCCACTTCTTTGCTGTAGCGCTGACTTAGACTTAACAATTCTGCTCGTGGGGTTTCACCTATTTCTAGGGGGGTGGGTTCATCATTACCCAAAGCAAATTCATCTACTTCTTCAGTGCGGTAAATACCTAATAATGGCAACTTAGCCAGTTGATCATGCCAGTGGTTGAGTGCATTAATGGAGAAGTTAAGACTTTTTTCTACGCTGGTATCTTTATCGATTAATAAGGCCTGAGTTTGCTGTGACAATGCGTAAACCAAGCTGGGTAGCTCACTACTGAGTATTTGATATTGCTGAGCGACATCGGAATGCGTAAGGTTGGCTTGAGCGTAACGGTGTAAACTATGGCTATAACTGAGCATTTCTGATTCAGCAAAAGCCAGTAGCTGGCGTGGGTTACCGGCCAGTTTTCCTGCGGCACGGTATTTAGTGTCTAAATCGTCCCTTAATTGTGTCATTAAGTTGGTTAAAGAGGTGCTGTTTAACTGCGGGTGTACCAGATGTAATTGAGTAATATTTTCAATAATACTGCTAATGTCAGTGCGCGCTTCTTCAAGATAATTGCTTTGGCCCGTTTGCAGGTAATTGTCTATGTTACGGCGCACATTATACTGATATATATGCTGGATTTGCTGTAAATTCTGATTGAGTTGCTCGCTGACTTGCCTTTGTTGGTTGCTCCACAGCACGGTTGCAGCTAGCAGTGCCGCAATGATAAGCAGTAATGCTGACGCACCGAGAGATAACGTTGATATTTTCATGTCACCAATACTTCAAATAAAAATCAATATGAGTATTTTATGGCACTAATGTTACAGTTTTTGGTGTCTGGCAAGGCTGGTACTTTTGAGGCTATTTACGAGTGTTGAACATGTATGAAAGGAAAGGGGGGGAAATTCATCGACGTAAATGGTTGAGGTAGATGTTGACCAAAACCGTGTTTAAAATTAGTTATATTGGTTTCTATCGATTAACGGCAGCCACACTTGTGCTTTTAAACCTCCTTGTGGGCGGTTAGATAATTTAACCTTGCCATGATGGCGATCGATAATGCGTTTAATAATGGCTAAACCTAAGCCTGAACCTACACTACCTCGTGCAGTATCGCCCTGAGTAAACGGTTGAAATAGCTGTTCCATTTGGTCTTCGTTAATTCCTGGTCCGTTGTCTTCAACACTAAAACACAAGTAATGACCTTGGTTGTATGAGCTTATCCTTACCCAACCGTTGCCATATCGAAATGCATTTTCGACCAAGTTACTTAATACGCGTTTAATCGCTACACTATTGATGGCAATTTCTGGGCAGTCTGCCAGAGATAATTCTATAGTGCCTTCTCGGTGAGATTCTTGTTGGCTGATTTCTTGGATCAGGCGGTTAATTTGATCAGGCTCGCGAATGCCTTCTTGGTCGTTACGGATATAAGCAATAAATTGATTAATAATGGCATCCATATCTTCAATGTCGGTAACGATGCCTTCTTTTAAATATTGATCGTCTTCCACCATCATTTCAGATGCTAATCGAATACGGGTTAATGGTGTACGTAAGTCATGTGATATACCCGCCATCAGTAAAGCGCGATCTTGCTCTAGTTGTTTCATGCTATAAGCCATTTGATTAAAGGCATGAGTGACTTCAACTATTTCGGTAGAACCGCTTAGCGGTAGCGCGGGAGGAAAGTCGCCCTTTGATACTGCGACCGCGGCTTTTTGCAGTCTTTTTAATGGGTGGTTTTGTCTGCGGGCGAATAACCAACCACCAGCGACACTGAGGGCCCCAATGACTAATAAATAGAGGGTTAATGGTGATAAGTCTGACTCATTAATGCCAGTAAGTGGCACTTTTATCCATAAGGATGGCGCTTGTGGTGGCTTTATCCACACATCGAGATTTTCACCCTGCGAAAAACGCACTTCGGCTTCGCCGCCAAGGTAAACCGACATTTGTTCAGACAAGAAACTGTAATAAGTGGCTTGACCCAATCCCGCTTCTTGAGCTTGTTTTTGGTTATAAACCGTCATGCCATCGTCACGCACCTTGGCATTCAAGGCGTCAACCATGGTGAGGTGTTCACGGCCAACATCAACCCCATCAACAAATAAAATATTAATCTGGCGAGCAATGAGTTGGTTGATTTGCTCGTAACTGGGCTTAATAAAGTAAACGGCGACAGACCAATATGATACTAATTGGTTGATTAATAATAAGCTACCAATGAGTAATACGGTTTGGCTAAAGGCGCTTCTGGGTAAGAAGCGCTGCCACCATTTCAATTTTAGCTTCATGGATTATTTTCGCGTGGTGCCGTCGGGTACAAAGACATAACCTAAGCCCCAAACCGTTTGAATGTAACGTGGATTAGTGGCATCTTTCTCAATCAGTCGACGTAGGCGTGAAACTTGTACATCAATTGAACGCTCAAGGGCTGAATAATCGCGACCTCTGGCAAGGTTCATTAGTTTGTCGCGAGACAGTGGTTCGCGAGGGTGGCTCACGAGTACTTTTAATACTGCAAATTCACCGCTTGTCAGGGCAATACTCTCATCGCCATGAAACATTTCTCGGGTGGCTAAGTTTAGTGAAAACTCACCAAAGGCAATCATTTCTTCTTGCTGCGCTGGTGCGCCAGGCACTTCGGCAATTTGGCGACGCATGACCGCTTTAATACGTGCTAATAACTCACGTGGATTAAATGGTTTAGGTAAATAATCATCTGCACCAAGTTCTAGACCAATAATACGGTCTACTTCATCACCTTTAGCGGTAAGCATCACAATGGGGATGGGGTTTTCTTGTTGGCGCAAACGACGGCAAATTGATAAACCATCTTCACCAGGTAACATTAGATCGAGTACTAAAAGGTGAAAGTTTTCACGTTCAAGTAATCTATCCATTTGTTCTGCATTGGCTGCGCTACGAACTTGGAAGCCTTGCTCAATCAAGTAACGTTCTAGTAATGAACGCAATCTCATGTCGTCATCGACAACGAGAATCTTAGAGGTTTCTTGGCCCATGAAATATCCTTTTAACACTAAATTGATACAAGTAATGACTCAGTATGAAGTGTAATCGCTTGAATTTGAATAGCTGATTGTGGCAGAAATTGTAACTAAATAGCTGTAAATGAAAGTTTATCGCGTAAATAGCTGGAAACGGTCACTTAAGTTGTCTTTATCGCTGTCAAAGGATAGTGCTAATTGTTGGCTGCGTTGATGATAAAAAATGCTTTGCAGTATGCCGAGATGACTAACACTTTGCTGTGGATGGTTATCAAAAATGGGATTGATGAAAAGTTGATGTTGTTGGATGTCGAAGTGTCCCCATTGTAAGTGAGTATAATGGGAATACGTTTGTGGGTCTTGGTGTAGGTTAATATTCACCACGGCGTAATAACCATTGTCGAGTAACAGCAAGCTGCTTAATGCTGAGGTCATTTGTTGGTGCCATACACCGTAGATTGATTGCATGGGGTAGGCTTGATAATCATGTTGTTCATCCACCACGCTGTCAGCATTAGTGTCGATATTAAAGACTAACCTGGCTGACTCGACAGTAAGTGCTATGTGCAATTTAGGATGAGCTATTTGATAGGCAACTAGACCCTGTTGTTGATTACTACTATAGCTTGGGATAAAGCGTACGCCTGAGGGGTGTATGTCTATTCGTCCCCATTCTGCGACGCTATTTTGTGGTTTAAGCAAGTTAAATTCAATGTGTAAGTAACTGAGATCCGGATTCAACTGCAACAGTGTTATTTGCTCTGGCGTGTCTATTATCCAATTGCCAAAGAGGTCATGATTGGATTTGGTGAGCAGTAATTGTGGGTTCGCATGCGTTGGGGTAAGAGTGAGTGCTAGCGTTAACAGCAGAGTGATGCTTTTAAAGGTGGTAAGCAAAGACGATATGAGTTGATTGCTATGTGGCACCATAAACATAAGATCCTTTTATGTTTGCTGCAGAAATTCCGATTTTTATCACCGTGAGCGGCAGTATTAGGTAGGTACTACATTAAGTGAGAACTAAATCTAATAAGAGCTAATCCTAGTCAAAATCGCCAATTAATCAAATAAAAAAGCCCGCAACATAATGTAGCGGGCTTAATTTTTTAGTATTAATTTATTGCACCCATGTCAGTAACGGCGTTTGGGCAACGACTTGAAAATCCAATGCCATCGTGACGCTTAATGCCGTGATGGTGATAATGGAAAATCCAAATACCTGTCTAGCCCAAGACTGCAAATTGATGCCGTGACGATAACCTTTTAACGCCATGGTTAACCACCACAAGCTGGTGGCACAGGTAACGGCCATAAAGGCGACACCTGTGTAACCCGCTAACGGTAATAGCGCACTCACTAATGCAAACACCGCAATATAGAGCACAATATGCAATTTTGCTTTAGCCATGCCCTCAGCCACAGGTAATACTGGAATGTTGGCTGCGGCGTAGTCGTCAAAGCGAAAAATCGCAATCGCATAAGAGTGGGGCATTTGCCATAGACTAAACATCAACAGTAAAATAACCGCGCCCATATCCATTTGCCCTGTGACAGCGCAATAACCCACAACGGGTGGAACCGCACCCGAAAAGCTACCGACTAAAGTGCCGTAAACCGAGTTGCGTTTCATATACAGGCTGTATACTCCGACATAAACCACATAACCAATGGCGGCAAATAATACCGCTAAACTATTAGTGAATATCGCCAGCATAGCAAAGCCAATAATCCCTAGCCCAATACCAAAGCTCAATACAGCTTGTACTGATATTTCACCGGTAACGGTAACTCGGTTACGAGTGCGCTGCATCTTGGCGTCGATGTCGCGATCAATGCAATTATTGATTGCGCAACCCGACGCTACCACCAAGGATAAACCTATCATGGTGGCAAACATCAAGGTCAAATCAACATTACCTTGAGCCGCGAGTAAAAATCCGCCTGCGACAGAAATTAAATTGCCCATGATGATGCCAGGCTTAGTGACCTGAACATATCCTCGTAAGCGTGAGGTTAATTGTGCTGACATAAATTGACCTTGATTATTCATGATGACTGTTTAGTTATGTACTGTGATTGCATTGCTCTGGTTACATCATCAAATCATTGGCTGCGTAGATAATCCACACAGACAAACCCACGACCATGACAATAATCAAGGCCGTGAATAAGAATGAAAATGTATTGAGCTTACCTTCTTTAGAAAAATCTAAATGAAGGAAGTATTTTAAATGCACCACGATTTGCACTAACGCCGTTATCACCACAACCCATAGCGTTGTCATGTGGTCAAACTGGTGCGTCATCACCGACCAAAATGGAATACCGGTTAACATTACCGATAACACAAAGCCGACCAAATAAGATTTAACGCTAGCGGCAAAATCGCCTTCGCCATGGCTTGCATGTGCATGACTCATCACAACACTCCTAACAAATAAACAACGGTAAACACACACACCCAAACGATGTCTAAAAAGTGCCAGAACAAACTTAAACAACTCAGGCGAGTAATGCTGCGGTTAGTTAAGCCAGTTTTGAGTACTTCAGCCATCATTATCAGCATCCAAATTAAGCCCGCAGTAACATGCAAACCATGCATGCCGACTAAGGCAAAAAATGCTGATAAAAAGGCGCTGCGATCTGGGCCATTGCCGTGTTCAATTAAGTGACTAAACTCGTACACTTCCATCGAAATAAACGCACAACCTAATGCGAAGGTGACCAGCAACCACATTAATGTGGCGGCCTTCTTTTGGTGTTTAGCGCAAATCATGGCAAAGCCATATGTAATACTACTGACCAACAAGGCAGCGGTTTCGATAAGCACGAAATCTAATTCGAAAATATCTTTACCCGACACACCACCATCGGTGTTCATGTACAGCACTGCATAAGTCGCAAAAACAGAAGCAAACAAAATACAGTCGGTCATTAGATAAATCCAAAAACCGAATAAGGTGCTACCACTAGTGTCATATTCATCATGGTGATCTGCAGCGTGAGCCACGTGTAAATCTGCTTTAATAGCAATACTCATTATCGACCCCTTGCTACGTTATCTATGTGTGCATTTTCAATACGCGCGACTTCATCTGGCTGCACGTAGTAGTCAACATCATTGTCGTAAGCACGCAGTAAGAACAACACAAATGCACCCGCAAAGCCGACAATGGCTAACCACCAAATATGCCAAATAGCAGCAAAGCCCATCGCGGTAATAGCCGCTGCCATTAATATTCCGCTAGCAGTATTTTTAGGCATATGGATAGGCTGGTATGTTTCACGACGTTGATAGGCTGTGCCTTTTTCTTTCATGTCGGTGAACGCATCAATGTCTGTTACGGGATCTAACTGGGCATAGTTATAGAACTGTGGTGGTGAAGAGGTTGACCACTCAAGCGTATTGCCATTCCACGGGTCGCCTGTTGTATCGAGGTTTTGCTCACGGTCTCGGAAGCTCACATACAATTGCACAAACTGTAAAATGATACCCACTAGAATGACAAAGGCACCCACAACCGCAAAATAAATCCAGAAGTTCCACGCTGGGTTATCGGTATGATTAAGACGACGTGTCATACCCATAAAGCCAAGCACGTACAGCGGCATAAAGGCCAAATAGAAGCCAATTTGCCAGCACCAAAAAGATGCTTTACCTAAACGTTCATTGAGTTTGAAGCCCATTGCTTTAGGGAACCAGTAGGCAAACCCCGCCATGTAGCCAAATACCGCACCGCCAATAATGGTGTTATGGAAATGGGCGATTAAAAACAAGCTGTTATGCAGTACATAATCAGCGCCCGGTAATGCTAACAATACTCCGGTCATGCCGCCGATGGTGAAGGTCACCATAAAGCCTAATGACCACAATACTGGCACGGTAAAGCGTAAACGGCCGCGATAAATGGTAAATAACCAATTAAACAGTTTCACCCCAGTCGGCACCGCAATCACCATGGTCATCACCCCGAAAAAGGCGTTAACGTTAGCGCTCGACCCCATGGTAAAGAAATGGTGTAACCACACAATAAAGCCAAGCACTGAAATGGCACCCGTCGCCCACACCATAGAGGTGTAACCAAATAAGCGCTTCGAGGTAAAGGTTGAAAACACTTCAGAGAAAATACCGAAAGCCGGTAATACCAAAATGTATACTTCAGGATGACCCCAAGCCCAAAATAGGTTGATGTACATCATGGCGTTTCCGCCACCATCATTGGTAAAGAAGTGGAAGTCTAAATAACGGTCTAAGGTCAACATACCTAAAACAGCGGTTAAAATTGGGAATGACGCAACGATTAGCACGTTAGCCCAAGTACAAGCCCAGGTGAAAATGGGCATTTGCATTAACTTCATGCCCGGAGCGCGCATTTTTAACACAGTGGCGATAAAGTTCACCCCGGTTAAGGTTGTCCCGATACCGGATATCTGTAAGGCCCAGATATAATAATCAACCCCCACACCCGGACTGTATGCCAACTCTGACAAGGGCGGGTAAGCTACCCAACCAGTTTTAGCAAACTCACCTAATCCGAGCGATATGTTAATTAACACAGCCCCAGATGTAGTGAGCCAAAAACTTAAGTTGTTTAAGAAAGGGAATGCCACATCGCGGGCACCAATCTGCAGCGGTACGACCAAGTTCATTAAACCAATCATAAATGGCATCGCCATAAAGATAATCATAATCACGCCATGGGCGGTGAAGATTTGGTCGTAATGTTCTGGTGGTAAATAACCCGCTGCGCCATTAGTGGCAAGAGCTTGCTGGGTTCGCATCATAATCGCGTCAGAAAACCCACGAACCAGCATTACCATCGCTAACACGATATACATAATACCGAGTTTTTTGTGGTCAACTGAGGTTAACCAGTCGTGCCAAAGCACACCCCATTTTTGATGTTTAGTGATTAAAGCCGCAATAATGACACCAATAATAGCGACAGCCGCAAGGGTCACCATAATAATGGGTTCGTGATACGGAATAGACTCGAGTGTTAATTTTCCAAGAAATGGCATGATTACTTCGCCTCCCCAGAAGCAATTGAAGAATGCTCTGTGGTTGAGTGTGTAGGGGATTGTCTAGAATGTGGTTCAGCGTCTGTGTCAGTCATGTGCTCCATGTTTTGCATATACTGGGTATGATCCATACCAGACATTGATTCCATATTGCCCATTGATTTCATGTTCGAGTCTGGATGCATGTACTGCATAACAATGTAATTAAACATGCCGTGTTGCACTGTCCCATAATATTGAACAGGGTTGTTTTCGCTTTTTTCAGCCAGCTGCTTATATTGTTCAACGTCTAAGGTGTTACCTTGTTGTTTTACCTTAGCAACCCAGGCATCAAAATCACCAGCAGTTGCCGTTGCAATGGCGTTAAACTTCATACCAGCAAAACCAGCACCACTGTAGTTAGCTGAAATACCTTCAAAGGTACCCGGCTCATTGGCAATGAGGTGTAGCTTGGTTGCCATGCCTGCCATTGAGTATATTTGGCTGCCTAACTGCGGAATGAAAAATGAATTCATCGCCGTATCTGAAGTGATTTTGAAATTAACTGGAACATTGGCAGGGAAGGCCAATTCGTTAACCGACGCAATGCCATATTCTGGATAGATAAATAACCACTTCCAATCCAGTGACACCACTTCTACGGTAACGGGTTTAGCGTCATGCACTAGCGGTTTATAGGGATCTAAATCATGAGTCGAATTCCAAGTGATAACACCCAAAATGATCACAATAACAATTGGAATGACCCACACGACAACTTCAATCGCGGTAGAGTGTGCCCATTTTGGCGCATAAATTTCTTCATCGCGGCCATCACGATATTTCCATGCAAAATACAAAGTCATGAAAATGACTGGAATGACCACAATCAGCATCAGCAATGTCGCCACAATAATGAGATGCTTCTCATCTATGCCTATCTGGCCTTTGGGATCCAGCACGCCGCCTTCACAACCCGCGAGCATAAATGCTAATGCAGCCAGCGCTAGTTTACTTAAATTTCGAATTAACAAAGGAAGATTCCTCTCACCTTAAAAGCTTACTACCCTGCCAATAGGGGGGATCGGCAGTTGCAGAATAATCATCGAACGCAAATAACCTCACCCAAGGACTAACCCAAATCAACTATTAATGATTTTGGCGAAGCGCTTAAGGCAATATCGTTTTTGCGAATGATGTATTTAAATTAAAAAATTTAAGCTTGTAGAGGTGGGGCGCGGCAACCGTGTGCCGTGTATTCAAGAGATTTAGGGACAACAACAGATAAGGCACTTAACGCGTAACTAAGTGCAAGGAGATTACAAAATGTAGAATTGAGGTTGAATAAACGCCAAAATTGCTGGATAACCAATGGATTTAATATCAACAGGCCCAGTAAGCTAGCGCCCATAATTTCAGCTAATAAGGTGTCAATAACGGCAATAAATTCACTGATGTCGATGAAGTGTCCCATCGACATAGACAATGAATCTGCCAAAGGTTGCAGCAACAGTAACCCGAAACACAGGGTTAAATGTGTTTTACTTAATTTGGAAAGCCTTGCGACGCGATTAAGCGGCTTAACAAGGTATTGGCAAAGGGTTAGGTTCAACAAACGTTTCCGGTTGAGCTCAAAGGAGTGGGCAGTTGAATCAACAGATCCAGCTAGTAATTATCATTGGCAGGAGAATAACAATAAGGGGCTAGTAATTGGAAGTAAATCACGCTAGGAAGACCTGGGAATTATTAAATAAATCTTAATTAGAACAATACTTAAACGATTATTTTACACATTTAACTCTTTGGTCATGATTTGATAGTGCAAAATGCACAAATTTGTGACTGAGCGCACTTATTTCAAATAAGAAACCGTGATCGGGTTTGCTGCCCTCTGGCCAGTAAAAACCAGCAGATACTGTTACAACTGGAGCGTCATATTCGCTATTAAACATTATAGAGATGCGCTGATACTTTAAATCAATATGATAATGGCTGTAAATTTGACAAGGTAGAACAAGTGCTCTACCTTGTAAGTAGAATACTTGTTCTACTTAATGGTTGTTATGTTAAAACATCAAATTGCGGCGAGCCTTGAACAGGCTTTTAGCACCCACGGATTTGCTGAGCCGAGCGTGGCTCAATTGAAAGCGGCATGTAATGTCAGCTTACGTACACTCTATAAACATTACCCATCAAAAGAAGCTATGATCGTTGCGGCGCTAGAGTACAGACACCAAAGATATCTGGCTTTTTTGCTTAACGACAATCCCCGTAAAGGCATCGAATCCGTCATACATATTTTTCAAATGCTCGAGCTATGGATGACAGAAAGTGCCCCGCATGGGTGCCTCTCAATGAATGCCATTGCAGCCTTTCCCGACAACGCGCTTATTAGTAAAGCCGTAAAAGAGCACAAAGCCGAAGTTCGTCATATGTTAGGTCAACAAAGCAACAGAGAAGATCTTGCTACAGCCCTTTTTATATTGCACGAAGGGGTATCTAGCGCATGGCCAGTATTAGGTACAGAGGCGGTAATATCTGCTCAAAAAACCGTACTACAATTTTTTAAACAGGAACAATGAATATGATGATCCCCAAAACAATGAAAGGCGTTCTACTGACCGGCCATGGCGGCCCAGAAGTACTCCAATACCGAGATGATATTGCCGTGCCGCTACCCAGAGAAAATGAAGTGCTTATTCGGGTTCATGCCGCGGGGGTTAATAATACTGATATCAATACTCGAATTGCATGGTATTCAAAAAATGATGGCGGTGACACCGACGCAAGCTGGTCTGGTAATGCGCTGGTTTTTCCTCGTATTCAAGGTGCCGACGTCTGTGGTGTGATTGTTGCTGTGGGCGAGAATGTCAGTGCTGCACGGATTGGTGAACGTGTACTAATTGAACCTTGTATTCGTGAAGCTAATGGCGAGGCACTTGAATCTCCTTGGTATAATGGCTCTGAGTGTGACGGTGGATTTGCTCAATACACTGTTATAGCAGCCAAACATGCATATGCAGTGAACAGCGCTTTGTCTGATATAGAACTGGCTTCATTTCCGTGCTCTTACTCAACCGCCGAAAATATGCTTACTCGGGCTAACGTAACAGCCCAAGACCGAGTGTTGATCTCGGGTGCTTCTGGTGGTGTTGGTTCTGCTGCTATTCAACTTGCCAAAGCTCGCGGAGCGCGGGTAATCGCGATTACTAGCCCAAGTAAAAATCAGCAATTGTTGGATCTAGGGGCTGATCAAGTCATATCGCGAGATGCTGATTTTGTTGACACATTAGGTGAAAACAGTATTGATGTTGTCATCGATCTGGTTGCTGGCCCACAATGGCCGCAGTTTTTACAAGTATTAACACCAGGCGGAAGATATGCCGTGTCGGGTGCGATTGGCGGCGCCATAGTTGAGTTAGACATCAGAACTCTTTATCTAAAAGACTTAAGCTTTTTCGGCTGCACCGTGCTTGAACCTAACGTTTTTCAAAACTTAGTTCATTGTATTGAACAAGGGAAAATCAATCCCATTGTGGCGCAAACCTTTCCGCTAGAGGCGATCGTTCAGGCCCAAGACGTGTTCTTGAAAAAGAAACATGTTGGTAAAATTGTATTAACGATACCTGAGTAACCATTGTTGGTTATTTTTCACAATTAACGATTCCCCCGAAGGCCATGGCTATACGGGGGCTCAAAATGATGACGCTCAATGATTTGGTTTAGTGCCGTAACATCCATTTTCTTTATTATCTAACACCTCTTAAGTATTGTTGTTTATTTTGTGTGGTTGAATTACTACTGCTTATTGAAAAATGATTATTGAAAAGATGATGGTTAAGCGGACTGACGTTGAACGGATAAAAACGGCTTTGATAATGAACAATAAAACCGTTTCTATTAGCGATCTAAAAGAGTGACAATATTGCTTTTTGTTATCACCTACGCAATTCAACTCACTGTAGATTGAATTGTTTGGGGTTAGGCATTTTGACTTTTAACCCGTTCAGCGCTATTCTTCTGCGCTGTTTTAGGTTGTACTTGTATAATTTAAAACCAAACCTTACGCTTTTTAGCGTTTAACGAGGTTATTTTTTATAATGAACATTAAGCCGCATTAGTTAATCCTTCCTTCTTGGATCACTACGATCCATCTGTAGTGGCTACCTGCTTGGTGGTTGTTTTGCTTTACCCCATAATCTCAATAGCATCTCGTCGTTTGACGAATCAAAATCTTAGTAGGTGTACGCAGATGTATATGTCTAGCGTTGACGGATGTTGTTGGAATAAATGACTAATTTTAAACAGAGTGAATAACATGATACAAACCATGAAGAAAGAGTGGTTCTCCAACATACGCGGAGATCTGTTAGCCGGTATTGTGGTTGCACTGGCGCTAATCCCAGAGGCGATAGCCTTTTCTATTATTGCAGGGGTAGACCCTAAAGTCGGCCTATATGCTTCGTTTTGTATTGCGGTTGTGATTGCCTTTACTGGTGGCCGTCCAGGGATGATCTCTGCTGCAACAGGTGCTATGGCACTGTTAATGGTGACCTTGGTTAGAGAGCACGGGCTTGAATACTTACTCGCGGCAACCTTATTAACGGGTGTGCTGCAAATTGTTGCTGGTTACTTAAAGCTAGGTAATTTGATGCGTTTTGTTTCGCGCTCAGTGGTGACAGGCTTTGTAAATGCCTTGGCTATTTTAATCTTTATGGCTCAAGTGCCAGAATTAATTGATGTGACTTGGCATGTGTACGCCATGACCGCAGCAGGGCTTGGCATTATCTATTTATTCCCATTAATTCCTGTTATTGGTAAATCCTTGCCTTCGCCTTTAGTGTGTATTGTTGGGCTGACCATTTTTGCGGTGTTTATGGGTATCGATATCCGCACCGTAGGTGATATGGGCCAGCTGCCTGACACCTTGCCTATTTTCCTATGGCCTGAAGTGCCATTAACCCTTGAAACCTTAATGATCATCTTCCCTTATTCAGCGGGTCTTGCCGTAGTGGGTTTATTGGAATCGATGATGACAGCCACAATTGTTGATGACTTAACCGATACCCCAAGTGATAAGAACCGTGAGTGTAAAGGCCAAGGTATTGCCAATATTGGTGCGGGTTTAATGGGCGGTATGGCTGGTTGTGCCATGATTGGTCAATCTATTATCAATGTTAAATCTGGTGGTCGCGGACGTTTATCAACATTCTCGGCGGGTGTCTTTTTGCTTATCTTGATCGTATTTCTCGGTGAATGGTTAAAGCTTATTCCTATGGCGGCATTGGTTGCGGTAATGATCATGGTATCTATTGGTACCTTCTCTTGGGATTCAATCCGTAATCTTAAACATCACCCAATGTCGACTAACCTTGTGATGGTGGCCACGGTTGTGGTGGTTGTTGCTACCCATAACCTCGCGATTGGGGTATTTGTAGGGGTGTTATTGGCATCGTTATTCTTTGCCAATAAAGTCGGCCGATTCATGGTGGTTAAAAGTTCAGATATCACGGTAGAAACAGGCCGTCATTATCAAATTATTGGTCAAGTCTTTTTCGCTTCGGCGGATAAGTTCAGTAACTCATTTGATTTTAAAGAAGTGGTTGATAAGGTCACTATCGATTTGTCTCAGGCGCATTTTTGGGATATTACTGCGGTATCGTCACTCGATAAAGTGGTAATTAAGTTCCGTCGTGATGGTACAGAGGTTGACTTGATCGGTCTTAATGAGGCCAGTGCCACCATTGTTGACAAATTCGGTGTGCACGATAAGCCGGAAGAAGTTGAAAAAATGATGGCTGGTCACTAACCCTGAGCAACACAATAAAAGGAGAATAATGATGACAAATGTGATTGCCTGTATCGACGGTTCAAAAGCGACTTTGGCCGTATGTGATGCCAGTGGATGGGCTGCTATGCAATTAAGTGCCCCAGTGACCTTATTACATGTATTAGATAAATCAGTCTATCCAACCGAACTCAATTTATCGGGAAATATTGGTTTAGGCACGCGTGAGCACTTGCTTGATGAAATGGTTGAGCTGGATGGACGCAGGAGCAAATTGGCACTCGAGCAAGGCAAGTATATGCTTCAAGATGCTAAAATGCGTGTTGTTGACCAACAACCTGCTGCAACAGTTGATATATTACAGCGTCATGGTGATTTGGTTGAAACCTTGTTAGAGCAAGAAGCAAATGCAAGATTGGTTGTGATGGGGCGTCAAGGTGAGCAACATCAAGACCAAGCTATTGGTAGCCACTTAGAAAGTGTAATCCGCACGCTTAAGCAGCCGATATTGGTCGTTATGGCCGAGTTTACGACACCAAAGAGATTTGTTTTTGCTTATGATGGTAGTGCCACCGCAAAAAAAGCCCTTAGCCGCGTCGCAGTTAGCCCATTACTTAAAGGGTTGGATTGTCATCTGGTTATGGTGTCAGACAATCAATCTCAGGCTGAAGCCGAATTGGCATTAGCAGTCGAAACGCTAAACGAAGCTGACTTTAACGTGGTCAGTGCAGTCTGCCAAGGCGACGTTCAAAACGCTTTAGAGGCTTACCAATCGACACATAAAATTGATCTTATGGTCATGGGGGCTTACGGTCACTCACGTATTCGTGAATTTTTTGTCGGTAGCAATACCACCAAAATGATCAGCAAAAGCAAGATTCCATTGTTGTTATTGCGCTAATCAATATTTGATTTTTGCCACTGGACACTTGAGCTCGTTAATGCTCATTTATAAACATTATGCAGGGCCTTGCTCTGCATAATGTGATAAAGGATGTACAACATCATTAATTCTTAAAATCGTAGCAACCTTGTACCAATTTATAACGACGGAAGGGAGACTACTGGTTGGTGCTTTAACAGACTAATTTGGTCCCATAACTTATTTGCAACGGGCCCTAACACTTGGCCTTTTAACTTCATTACATAACTGTTAACTTCAATTTCCATTTTGCTATCGACAAGCTCAAACGGAATAAGTCTACCATTTTCAATATCTTGTTTTACCATGGAATAGGGTAAACGTCCCCAGCCAATTCCACTTAAGCACAAAGTTCGTTTACTATGAAAATCATTTACATACCACTTTCTTTGGCCTATTAGCACATCAAGTTCGACATTTTGGGTTAAGCTTCCTGAGTCTTGTACGATAATTTGATACTCATCTTTTAATTGGGATTGTTCAGTCAGAACGTTATGTCTTGATATCATCTTTGGTGCGGCAACATTAACAATACTTTGGGTGTTTATGTGTTGAGTCACTAATTTGAAATTCTTCAAAAAATTCGCTTCTGAGGCCGATATCGCTAATTGCGATCTTTTATTCACAACAGAATCAATACCGCCAGTGATAAATTCTTGCTTCAAAATAATTTGTGTTTGCGGAAATTCATTTTGAATATGTTCAAATATTGGTACTAACTTTTCTAAATCAAACATTGCGTCCACTGCAATGACAACCTTGGCTTCATAACCGGTTTTATAATGCTTTGCCATTTGACTTAGCTGATCACTCTGTTCAAGCAGCATAAGAGCTTTTTGATAAATGAGTTCCCCTTGTTGAGTGAGTTTCAATTTATGGCCTGAACGGTCTAATAAGGTGATCCCTAAAGCTGACTCTAGTTGTTGTAAACCCTTACTAATAGCGGGTTGAGTTTTAAACAGTCGTTGACTCGCGCCTTGCAATGAACCTTCTTGAATCACTGCTTTTAGCATCGTTAATTGCGCTAATGTCATGGGGTATCCTCGCTGCTGATAGACTCATATATTTGCTTGCTTGAATATAACCTAAAGTTAAGTACTACATGAAATACAATCAATTTTAATTAAGTATCCTTGCCCTATAATCTTTAAAACCAACCACTACCCATACAAGTGACTTATGAATAAATTTAAAAAATACGGACTCTGGAGCATCATTATATTATCAGCGTTAGCTTTTTTTGCTGGTGGAATCGGAAAATTAATGGGTGTTGAAATGATGCACCAATCATTTGCAACGCTTGGTTTGCCAGTATTCTTCGGTTACTTCATTGGAGTATGTGAGCTTGCTGGTGCTATTGGGCTCTTTATAAAGCGGTTTAGCGCAGTAGCTGCAATGGGGCTAGGGATTATCATGATTGGCGCTATTTATTATCACATTCAATATGATCTACAAGGTTTACCTGCAGCAGCCTTACTATTTGTTTTTTCTATTGTCATTTTCTTTACTCGCAAAAAAGACAGTATTTTACGAGCGAAGAAACAAGATCAAAACGCTCAAGTCTCTTCATCATAGATACAAGATTAACGCAAAGTCGTATTTCTGAGTCAATAAAGGGCCAAGTGCTAGCGCTTGGTTTTTGTCTAAGAATGCCTATTAGCGTGTTAAATCAAACTCTAATGTTTTGCAGCGGTGTCATGTATACGATGACATTATCACGATATTACTCGCTAGAAAGGTATTTTTGATGACTGAATTTAATAATATTGATGAAAACACGTTAATGCCGGTTTTATATTTACCCCATGGGGGTGGGCCTTTACCTATTTTGGGCGAACCTGGTCATAAAGATTTGATCAACTTTTTAAAAAGTGTGCCAGAAGTACTACCAAATCCAAAAGCCATTTTAATGATAAGTGCTCATTGGGAAAGCCATATTGTTGCCATCTCATCATCTTCCCATCCTAAGATGATTTACGATTATGGTGGATTTCCACCTGAATGTTATGAATATGAATACGCAGCGACAGGAAATGTTGCGTTAGCTCATTCTGTTGCTGAGTTATTAAGGTCGCACAATATAGAGTATGTTTTAGACGACACTCGTGGTTATGACCATGGTACATTTGTACCGTTAATGATGATGTATCCAAACGCAAATATTCCCGTAGTACAATTATCGTTATTGAACTCTTTAGATCCTGCAAAACATATTGAATTAGGACAAGCGATAGCTTTGCTACGTGAGCAAGGAGTGTTAATTATTGGCTCTGGAATGTCGTATCATGCCCACAATGGAACCTTTGAACATAGTGTTGAGTTTGATGATTGGTTAACAGAAACCCTAGTATCTTCTCCAGCTGAAGCCACAAAGACCAGACTCATCAATTGGCACTCAGCACCTTCAGCGAGAGATTGTCATCGTAGGGAGGAGCATTTATTGCCTTTGCATGTGTGTTTTGGTGCGGCGGCGGCTCACACTTATCATGTTCAAAAAGTGTATTCTGGGTTGTTGTTTGGTAAAAAAATATCCGGATTTTTATGGCGTTAAAAGTTTTTTGATGGTTATAGAGGAGGTGATAAACAGAGTTTACCTCGATTGATTCCTCGTCACTAACTCGTACGCGGGAAGCGACGTTTCAAGCATTTCTACATCACAAGCCTTGAATTTGAGTAAACTTGAGACACTCTGAATCGATAAGCATAGTCATAAGTAAATGAATTGAATATGACTCTATTATAAGTATTAGCGCCGTAAATATATTTCAGCGACGCTAATCTCGTGATGAACCCTATAATTTAAAACGTCCTAATAATCCTTTTAATGTAACTCCAAGGTCTGCGAGCTCTTCTGCTGAATGGGCTGTTTCTTCTGCTCCTTCTGCGGTTTGCTCTGCAATATCGCGTACTCTTACCACACTTTTGTTAATATCTTCTGCAACGGAATTTTGTTGTTCGGATGCGGCAGCTATTTGATGAGTCATGTCTTGAATACGGTTAACGGCTGTCGCAATATCAGCTAACATAAGTCCTGATTCTTGCGATAATGAAACAGCATCATCGCTTAAAGTACGGCTTTTAGCCATCATGTGTACCGACTCTAATGTCCCTTGTTGTAGATTTATAATTAGATCTTCAATTTCTTTTGTAGAGGATTGAGTCCGGCTAGCCAAACTTCTAACTTCATCTGCTACTACCGCAAACCCTCGGCCAGCTTCGCCAGCTCTTGCAGCTTCGATAGCTGCATTTAATGCCAATAGGTTAGTTTGATCTGCAATTGATTTTATGACATCTAGAACAGAGCCAATACTGTCACTCTCAGATTGTAATCGCTCCATAGCTTTTGCGGCCGAAGTAATTTCTTTCGCTAGTAGTTCTATTTGGCTTACAGCTTCTACAACTTTTTTATGGCCAGTTTCGGTGGTTACATCGGCTTCTTTTGCTGCTAAGGCTGCTGTTTCAGCGCTGATAGACACCTCTTGTACGGTCGCCACCATTTCATTAATGGCAACTGCTACTTGATCAGTTTCACTACGCTGATTTTGCATCCCAGAGCTATTTTGTTCAGTTACTGCAGACAGTTGTTCTGCAGAAGATGCCAGCTGTACTACGCTATCATCTATTTGGATTAACACTTCTTTTAGGGTGCTATTCATGTCACCTATTGCACGTAACAATTCACCCATCTCATCTTTGCGATCAGAGCTAATATTTTTACTCAAATCTCCTGTGGCAATTGTTTTTGCCGTCACAAGAATTAGCTTTAGTGGGTCGACAATCAGACTAGTTATAAACCAAGTAAGAAATTGTCCTACTAAAAACGCTATGATGACAATAACAATGACCTCTGTTTTTGCGTGACTGTTGGCTTGCTCGCGTTTAATGCTCAGATCGCTAATCATCGACTGAATGTTAGCCATTAGAGATTTTGCCGCTTGTGTCATAGATTTATCAGCACTATTTATATTTTGGTTTACAACAACTAATGCATCGAGATCGCGCTCATAAGTCTTTAATATCTGTATGGCTTCGGTATTATTTTCGTCTGTCAGTGTGATAGTTTTTTGCAATAAAATGGCAATTGCATTTTTGACGGTAGCCAAATTTCTATCATTGGCATCATAAACATAACCTCGCATATAGTAACGCAGCATAGTCATTTGCTGGCTGACGCTAAAGGCTTCGTGAAGTAATGCTGTATCATTTGTTTCCTGTGCTTTATTTGTCATTTGGTCGACTAGCTGAGTGTAAGCGGTTACTAACTTGTCACCGACCTCAGCTCCGGTGACTTTGAGAGCTTGTTTCTGCTGGAATACTTTTTCAAATTGTTCAATCGCATGATTGTAATTTTTAATCATAACCAATGATTGCTGTAATAGCTTTCTGCCTTTGATATCGCTTACATGAACTAGATGTTGCTGAAGATTATTTCGTACTTCCTCAATTAGTCTATGTAATTCATCTAATTTTGTTGTGTCGCCGTTACTTATGAATTCCATTCGGGTTGCTTTTGCTGCCAGTAACGTGTTGTCTATAGTGGCAATGGATTCTAATTTTTTTGTGTCATTACCTATCGAGATAAGACTCCAATATCCTATCGCTGCAACAATCAATACCAATAATAGGAGTGTACCAAAACCCAATCTTAGCTTATTGGCTACTGATATATTGTTAAGCAGGCGTCGTAAGCCTTTCATTTAGTTATACCTCATATCTAATGTGCAACTCAGTTGCAAATGCATTTATAATGGTAACGTTTTTGAGTTTTCATTTTTTGAAGTAGTTAACTAAATTTGAAAATATCTTACATGGATAACATTTTTTTAGTGGTTAATTATACGCAGTACACATAATTGAGTGATGACGCCAAAGAAGAGTAATGGTCAAAAGTGTAATTCCCCTTTTTATAGGGCTGTGGCTTGCCTCTAAAGCTATCACCACGAGTTGATTCAGTGAGTACAAACGATTTACCTAATGAGTCAGCTAACTATCCCCGCAAACGTTTTTGGTAAAGATCACATGAATAGCCTCTTCGTTAAGTGATTTTACTCACTAAATTTCGTATCCCTCACACCATTATTGATTGCCGTTTGACTTACAACGGTTAGGTTCTAGACTTGTATTCATTAGGTTGCTTTTGTGTGAAATATTTGCTGATAACTTAATAAAGCCAAGGTTTATATTTGTAAGCTATCGATTAATTATTCAATAGAGGTGATGTTGTGAACTTAACTACTAAAAAGATTATATTTATTTTTATTACTTTTTTCCTATCTGTTCAAGGAGCGTTTGCTACTCAAGAGGATGAAGCATGGAAACTTGTTGATAAAGCTATCGCTCATATTGAAGCTAATGGTGTGGAAAAGGCTAAAAGCGACTTTATGGATCGAAATGGCGCATACCAAACCGATGAACTATTTGTATTTGTGATTAGTTTCGATGGTGTGATGCTTACGCACGCAAGAACAGGGGCGTTAAATGGACGCAACGTAATGAATTTAAAAGATCCAAAAGGCAACTTTTTTGTTAAAGACATGATCGATGCGGCTAAAGCAAACCCTGAAAAGGCTGAAACTGAATATATGTGGACTCATTCAGAAACAAAAAAGCTATCTAGAAAGCTAGCGCACATCAAAAAGGTCCCTTCCATGGATGTGCTTGTGGCTGTTGGTGTTTATCAATAAATAAACAAGCACTTGTATTGAATGAAATAAGCTAGGCTTAATAGCTTTCAATTATGTTGACGCTTATCACTTAAGCTTCCAAGGGTGCTTATCGGTTTACGGTTGAGATTGTTTGAACCTTTGATGAATAAACAACAAAAATGATAAAAGGGTTACATTTCCAATATTACTGGTAATGAGAACTCTTTTATCATAGCCATAGGTGTGCGTTATGAAAGTAAAATATAAGTTACTGTTCAGTCCGTTAATTGTTCTGTTATTTCTCGTCATTATGACCATAAGCGCTTATTTGATTTTGAATAATCAGAAAGAAGAGTCTTTTCCCAATCTTCGTTCAGATTCGCAAAAACACAGCGAAATATCTCTTATCGTTAACCAGCTTTTAGTTATCCATGGTGAAATTTATCGAAGCTTCAACTTTCTGATGTTAGGTAGTGATGCAGGGATAGTTTATCCAAAATTAAAAGCACTTCCTGAAAAGGTAATCAAATTAAAAGAAAAATTTGAACTTCTTGTTAAAGGTGATGGTTTACAGTATCAATCCATTTATGGGCTTTTCGACAAATATCATGCTGAAATATCAGAAGCGATCACATGGGCTGAAATTGAAGCGGCAGGGGCATCGATGATGGCTGAAAATGCTGGGACAACTTTTGAAGCGCTATATGCTGAAACTTCATCTGTTTTGGACAAAACTAAAGCCTCTACTGAAATGAATCTTAGTAATGAAATCGTCAAGGCTGACAGAGCGATCCAGCTTTATGTCACTCTATTTTTTATTGCGTTAGTCACGTCTTTAGCATTTACATTCTTTATAACGCGCAAGATAACTACCCAAATTTTATTGTTAACCAATGGTATTCAGACCGTGTCGAACGGTAATCTTAACATTACTCTCGAGAGCAACAGCCAAGATGAAATTGGTGAGACACTTTTGCTTTTTAATCAATTTGCAGAAGAGCTCAGGCAGGTTATTGGGACAATCGGTAAGTCAGTCAATAATACCCGTTTGTCTTCTAGCCACCTAGAAGACATCACAATTGAAAGTAATAATGCCTTGGTCAAAGAAAACGAGTATATCAATGAAATGGCTGACTCGATTCAAGGTATGGTTGAGATGATTGAACGGATATCTCAAGCCGCACAATCAACAACTGTGTTTGCCGATGAAGCGACTCAGCATACAGAGGAAGGAAACCGAAAAGTTGATGAAACCATTATATTTATCGAAAAACTATCCAGTGAGCTAAAAGACATATCCGTTGTCGCAGAAAATTTAAAATCTGAATCAAAAAGTATTGTTGATGTAGTTGCCGTTATTCGTGACATTGCAGAACAGACTAATTTACTTGCATTAAATGCGTCAATTGAAGCGGCTAGGGCAGGAGATCAGGGACGTGGTTTTGCCGTCGTTGCTGATGAGGTACGTAATTTAGCGAGTAGAACTCAGGAAGCGACACAACGTGTTCAAGATATGAACAGCCAAATACTCTCATTAGCCTCTGAAATGTTTAATGGTATTGCATCCATTAATGATATATCGGAAGAAACTAATCACAAAAGCTCCGAAGCTCAGACTATTTTGAGAAAAATTAATGACACAACCAAACAGATACATAATATGAACTCTGAGTATGCCTCCATGACCGAAGAGTACAGTACAAATACATTGCAAATTAGAGACAACATAGAAAAAATTCGTGAGCTAGGGGAAACATCTAAAGGTAAAGTTGCACAAACGAATACAGCAAGCAAACAGCTGTCAGATCAAGCAAAAGAGTTAGAAGAGCGAATTCAGCACTTCCGTTTATAGTCGTATCGACTGCAGCAACTTCAGCTACAGTCATATTGCTTGTTGTAAGGTTTGAGGTCCACTAACTTGTTACCGTGCCTAAATAACTACTTCAAATACAGTAACGCATCATTGGCAGTTGTTGGTTTGTTTTGAGTAATTTTCTGAAGATAACCCTAATATCCCCAGCATTGACTTGAATTAAAGGCATTTCTCCTATGGCGGCACTTTATAAGTGCAGCATCTAATAAGGAGTGGCATTGTGTCTTACTACGAAGTAGAGGCCGCCATATAGTGGCAGCCTTATTGGAGACAGTTTGTATTTGTTGTGATTATTGCCATCACTTTGCTTGCCCACCACAAATATGACAACAACTGCGATCAAACAAAAAAGCCTCAATATTTGAGGCTTATAGAGTTTTTAATGTTCTAGCGTGACCGCAAAAACATTATTCAACGTTTTGGATCTGAATATTTTTATATTTAACTTAGTTTTTATTTATCAAGTGCTTGCAAATTTATTTGGCCGGAATGTAGAGTGGTACTCACCAATTAACTCACCACTGTTATTTAAAGCGCTTTGGTGAACTATTTTTTCTGAGTTAATTGCTTTTCTTTATTAACTAACTCATCAAAATCGCTGACTTCATTTTTCAGCTCAACCCTGCGTATTTCGACAAATTTCTCGTATTCACTTTCAGCCAGTTGTTGGGCTACTTTATGTGAGATTTTTCCTGCATTGGTTAATACATTTTGATCGTTAAACTCTAAAAATGCATCCAGCTTAGTCGCCCACTGGGCCATTGTCATAGGAACTTTTTTCTTAGCTTGTAAGTCAGCAAAGTCTAAGTACATAGTGACAATTTGGTTTAACTCACTCAACTCTTCTTGCGTTAAATAGTTTTTAGCTACCGATACATCTTTTTTAGTAACTCGTTCACCGCCCCAAGACTTGAGGCCCATATTTGGTAGCTCGCTATTAGCACGTTCTTTAACTAGCTCAGCAGCCGTATGTCCATGTATTGCCCAATGAAGCTTATTTTGAACAGTGGCGAAGAAGCTTTGACTTTCAGGAGCATTTTTATTGTAGTCACTTGCAGTAGCGTAAATGTCAGTGATTTTTTGATAAAATCTGCGCTCTGAAGCACGTATATCGCGAATGCGTTCAAGTAATTCATCAAAGTAGTCTGAACTCAGATCTTTATCAGGGTTTTTAAGGCGTTCGTCATCCATAGCGAACCCTTTAATTAAAAACTCTTTTAGTACTTGATTAGCCCACTGCCTAAACTGTGTACCTCGTGACGAACGAACTCTGTAACCAACAGAAAGTACCGCCTCTAAATTGTAATGATCTAGCAGCCTTTCTACTTCCCTTGCGCCTTCTAGGGCAACTGTCCGGAATTTCCGGATAGTTGAAGTGGGGTCTAACTCACCTTCATCGTAAATATTATTGATATGTTCACTGATTGTTTTATTTGAACGCTCAAATAGATCTGCAATTTGTTTCTGCGTTAACCAAAGCGAGTCCTCTTGCATACGAATTTGTAGGCGAGTTTTACCGTCATTAGACGTAAACATTGCAAGAGGTGGATGCTGGGCCATTTAACTTCCTTTCATCAACAAATAAAGTGAGAATTTCATTTTCAAAGATTTTACAGAAAAAAGCAGCATCATCCTAATTTAAATACTAAGCAACTTTAGTCGCTTTATTTCTAGCATCTTCAAAGGATGCAATCATACTTTGAGCTAGTTCTTTAGCTTGCTTTAATTCTTCATCAGATAAAGGGTCAATACCATTGGATTCGTATCGTTCAAGAGTGATGAGTTGCTGTGAGAACATCTCTGTCATCGTCACCAGTTTTTGTTGTGCAATTTCTAATTCTTGCTGCAATTTATGATTTTCTTTTTTTAGCTTTAGTAGTCTAGTATTGTTAAGCAAACCAGAAACCATTGTTTTATCTTTCATTGCCGCTTTGCTTTTCGCAACTATATCTCTGTCTAGTTTTTTATTGGCTAGCAGCTCTTTATGTTCGTTATTCAGAATAGAAGACACTACATCACTGACTGATGATAACCCAGCTTCTTCAGCTAACACCCTCATCTTGTTTTTGTCTGAGTCAGTTAACTTAACATTAGTGTAATTTCCGGAACTCCTATTAAGAGATTCTTTATGATGCCTACGCCATGCTTCTTTAGTTCTTCTTATAATGCCTCGGGTATCAAATTGAGTTTCCTGTATAAGCTTGCAAAACAAATTATGAACAGAGTTTTGTTTGCTATCACTCCAATTTGGTGGAATGTTTTGAGCAACCTCTAAAGGCCACCTTGCTCGGATATACTCAATAGCATAGTCGTACTTCTCTTCATTTTTATCACTTAACCAAGCCTCATCCCACTTGGATAGTTTGTTACTGTTTCCAACCATATTCCACCACCAGTAATCTGCGTACAAATACGCAAATCAATACGCAACATAGATAAACTATAGTTTATTTGTGTTTTAAGCACCAGTACTTCATTATGTAGCTAGGACATCGAATATTAACTATAGAAAAGTAATGATGAAAAAAAGCACTTTAGGAGCGAAGCCTCTGCTCTTTTTAAGGAAATTATTAGCGCATTATCCGGGGCTTACTTTCTCTGTTCCTCACAAAGCAATTGCTGATAACTTTGCTATGCCACCATCTACGGTTAGCAAATACTTAAAGTTATTAGTTGAGTCTGGTTTAGTTATTCAAAAAAAAGTTGAAGATATCTTTAAGGATAAGGGTGTAGCAAAATATCGATATCAAATATCTGAAGCTGGCGTTAAATTAGTAAATTCACTCGCACCTACCAACTCAGCCCATCAAGAATTAATAGCTCAAATTCAAAGTGACGACTTTAAAACAAATTTAAAAAAGCTATACGAAAACCATACATTGCCAGAAGAAGATAAGCGATATGCGGTTAATACCGATGACTGTGTACATCTGTTAGGTGTATTGCTGAATCAAGCTAACCAATATGGAGTGGTATTAGGGTTAACTAGAAGCAACTTATCAAATATCGTTGGGTTTAAAGTTGCTAAAATACAACGTCTAACGAAGATTTTGCGATCTTTGGGTTTAATAACCCAAGTTACTCCTGGGCTTTCTGGTTTTTTTGGAATCCAACCTAGCATTTATCAAATAGCTTTAACTCATCCCCTATATGAAGCTAAAAGTGCTACCCAATTGCTACCTAACATAAGCATCAACTTTCAATACGGTGAAAAACTAAAACTTCCCGCTGCTGATTTAATAGAACAAATAGTTTATATCGACACACTGAAAGAAGCTGTTGGCCCAAAAGCTATTGATGAAAAATATCAACAAAGATTAGACACGCTGGATAAACTGAAAGAACATTTAACCGCATCTAGAAACAAAATGATCACTTATTGCAATAGCTTAATGACAGCCTTTGCCGTGCAAGTACTTAGTGAAATCGAAGAGTTTAATAAACTTGAAGCTGTTTTGAATAATAGTGAGGCGGATGATGCAAACGAGATAAAAGCTAATGTGCTTAGCCAATTTAAAACATTTTTGGAATTAACTATCTTATCAAGCACAAAAAAAACAAGTGATATTGATGCTGTTGTCAGAGTACTTATGCCATTTTTTTTAGAGAATTTATTGCATATTGGCTTATTATTGAGTGAGCTAGAAAAGCTTAATGACAGAAAAACAATTTCGATTAGTAGCACTATCGTCGCCTTACGTGAGCCACAACTAAATATATTGGTAACTTTTGAATCACAAGATTCAATAAAAGGCTTAGAGTGCATAAACTACAATGGGAAGCTTTATCGCCAATGGCAAAATCAACAGTTGAAAGTAAGCTTAAAGCCCGATCTTAAAGGACTAATATAAATCACCAAATAGACACTAAAAATTATTTTTATAGAATAATATGCATTTAAAAATGATTGGTTACTAATGTTAAAATTAAAGAAAACAGGGAGATGTCTGAGCTATTTCTCCCCAAATTGTAGGCTTCTTACATTTCAGACCACCATACCTGATCTTTGTTATCGTAAATATCATACTCAGTCAGTTCGTAGGATGTATCGCCATTAGAAGTTTTAACAACAATGATTGCCCAAGGCTCTAGTTCATCATAATTAGAAACCAACTTTTGCTGGCAGGAAACAAACAGCTCACGATTCATCCCACGCTTAGTTTCTATATTAGGGGCGATATCATCGTCGTACTCAATTTTAAGTTTTAGTTTAGCTTTAGTGCCCATCTCCAGAAATTTATCTTCGAGCAGCCCTTCATTCTCATCAAATGCATCTTCACACATATCAGCTAGTTCATTACGCAAAGCTGCTTCTTTTGATGTATTACCTGTTGCCATTGCCCATAAGGCAGCTATTACACATAGGCCTAGCCAGCCGACTATAATTTTCTTTATCAAAGTCATGTTACGTTCCTTATTTAAAACTGAGTTATTTTTTGTTTTTGCTACCACTAAATAAAATAATGGCAATTACAAATAGCCATACAGGTAAACTTTTAATACCGAACAATGCAGAGATACCAAGCCCAATCGCAAGTGCGGCTACCAAGAAGCCTGCTATTAATTTCATCGATAATCCTTTTGATATAAGGGGCAATAGCCCCCAAGAAGTAAAAGTGTGGTTTTTATTCAGTACAATCAACCAAACTAGATTCGCCACCAGACCATGTGCCGCAAAGCTTGCTGTGTGTACCATCTGGACGATAAGTTGTCACAGTGTACTCATCAACAGAGTTGTGCATGTGAACGACCTGGTCTTCTTCCCAAAAGTTTTCTGAGGCATAACGATTATCTCGACGCTCCCATGTATCAGCATTGTAACCGTAATTATCTTCGAAACTTAAAGAGAGATGAGACATAGCATCGCTTAATACACCACCATTCAAGTCATTTGCATTAGCGCCAATCATATCGGTGAGTTTGAATTCATTGTCCTTAAGGTACTGATGTTGTGACTGAGTTTTCACGGTTGAACCATCACTGTAGAAGGTTTTAGTAATAAAAAGTTGAGAAGAGTTATTTGTTAAGCGGTCTAGGTTGTAACATTCGTTCCAACTTAAATCAGTCGCGCCAGCAACATTTGCAAGTCCATAGCCAGAATCGCCATTAAACTCAGTGAAATATTCCGTTATCGTGCACTGACCACTGTTAAAACTAATGGCTACTTCTGTTTCAAATCCAGTTGATTTAGATGTACGTTGCTGGTTTCGGTATATTAAAGCCCCGATGCTTTGTAAGCCACCACTCATAGCATTAACAGCTTCATCCCAGTTACCAGGGCTCTGCTGAATAAACTCACGGCGACTCCAAGCTTTAGATGATAAACCGCCGCCATTTTCCGTATCAAAATAGTATTCTACGAAAACGTAGTCGGCATTGGGATTGGCATTTTCCAGTGTAACAGTGTCAGCATAAGACTTAGCAAGTCCTGGTACTAAAGAGCGTGCTAGACCATGTAAGTCAGAGTTGCCGTTAGCAACATAATCACTGTAAAGCGAATCTACAGTTATGTTGTAACGCTGTGCTACTCGTATCCCTTGAGCAATGAGACGCTGTTCAATATCTTGACGTAATTGTTGATTATCAAGGATTGATTCACATGACAGTTCAGCACCACCAGCATAAAGCTCCTGCTCAACCGAATTCCAAATTACGGTTGTAAGTGGCGTTACGTTAAGTAAGTCTTCATCCGTTTGCAAAGCAAAACTTGGCGGAATGACGAGGTCATATGCCTCGGCTATTGGATTGTCAGGGTCATCTAAATCGATAGCGCCAACAGGAACATGCGTAATTAATGGAACGTATTGACCGCAATCCTCATGCACTGCTGGAATTTCTATAATCCAACTAGGATTATCTTCAGTAGGCTCTACGGTCACAGCTGATGGCTCACCATCATCATGGGCACCATTAAAGTTTAAATCCATAAATATTGTTGCACCAACAATATAACCATCGATGGCCATGCCTTTGATTTTGGTAAGTTCGACTATTGGAGGAGTTGTTGAGGTTGGTGATTTATCTGTAGTTGAGGTTTCGGAGCCGCCACCGCAGGCAGTAAGGGTGGCACTAATTACCACAGCTAAAGTTGTTTTTACTATATTTTTCATACGGATTCCTTTTAGTTGTATGAGTGTGATGTTATTTGTTGTTTTGATTGTTCAAAAGATTAATAAATCGAATGGGCTCATGATGAGCCTGGTTAGCAGAATTGCTTGCTAAGTTTGATTTTGAGATGTGTTGGTCTTGATAATTCTTGAGGTTAAAGTCATCAGGGTATTTAAAGTTAAAGGTAGATAAGTTGGCATCTTGAATTTTTTCTATTTCAATGTGCTGGTAATCATACTCAAGGCATCGAAAGACAATAAAAAGTGTATTGCTATGAATCCACAAACTTAATGGTTCAATACTTAGTTCACTCTCATCAAGTACAATATTCACTATTTGTTGTTGAATGATGCCGTATGTCAGTTGTTCAAAGACCGCATTAAACTTTGTGCTGTAATTTTTAATGAGTGACTGTGATTGAACATCTGAATAGGGTTGGTGATTGTCGTTTTGGGTAGAGGCAGATTGAGTTTTTACTTGATGTATCTCGGTAAAAATTGAGTTGATAATTGATTTATATTCAAGAGGAAAAATTTGAGTTAACCAGCCTTCAGCAAGCTGAAGAAGCATACTTTCTCGTGGCCCAAATGTTTTAATTGGTAGAGATGCACGATGATAACCATAAGGTCGGTCTCGCGTGTCTTTATAAACATTAAGGTGACGCACCAATACGTCAAGGTTTCTTTGTACTGTTCGAATATCACGCACCACAGCAACATCAGCTAATTGCTGCTGCAGCTCAATTGCCGTTACTCTACTTAAACGAGGGATACGATTATACAGCTCAAATAGTAGCGATACGTGGTCATTCAGGTTTGGTTTTGTTGCCATAACTGACTGCCTTTTATGACAAAGCACAGCTTCTGGCTAAGATCAAAAGATCAGCCGATTATGCTATGAATGAAAGTTAAATAAAGTGGATGTTATTGATTGATGCGGCATTACTTGCCGGATGGATTTTAAAAGTGGTTTTTACAAGAACGACAAAAAGGCCTAGGTTAAACTTAGGCTATTATGCTGGTGGCAAATTGTGGTGAATTTATATACTCCTTATCTAATTAGGTTACTATAGCAGGGGAGTAATATAGGTTTGAAAATTATTGGGATCAGATTATTCAAAGTCAGTCTCCGCAGAACCTTCGACTTCATTGTCAGTAACAAATCAAACTGGAAGTAATAAAAGGGGGAAAAATATTGATCAATGCAGTTTATGATTTAAAGGAACGATTGTATAAGGTTGAATACCGCGATTGATTTATTTAAGTATAAAGTAGATGAGCAGGCGGAAAAGATTAGGCTAGAGATTAACAATGTGCAATCAATTGCTAAAGCTTTACATAAAGGCCGTGAGGAATTAGGTTCTTACTTACAATCTGAGCAAGCCAGAAAAGAGCTTGAGCTATCGTTTATAAGGCAAAGTCGTTTAGTACTGATGCTTGGTGATATTGCTACCCAGATGAGCCGAGAAGATGGATGGGCTCTAATAAGCACCGCAGGAAATATCGTTAAACAACATGCCCCAGAAGAGCTGGTGGGTATGAAAGAAAAGTACGGTTATAACTCACTAATGAAACTAATCCAGGCAAGTAACTTATTTGACCTTTATGAAGAGGTTACTCCTAAAGGAGGGCGTAGAATTTTATATAGGTTAAAAACTGGTTGGGAGATTTCATCGATTAAAAGCCGTTTTGTAAGTAGTCATTTTGATGTATTACGGCGAAAAGACAGCTTCAGACTGCTAATTATACTAGAGGCCTTGATATATCTGGCTTCGTAAGGGCTCATTATATCAATAAAGGACCTTTCACACCTACGGGCATTTAATTGTACTTAATCACCATTTTTACTTTAGAATATTAGCCATAAGCAAACAAGCATCTTAACCCCAATATCATGCAGTTATTCTATTCAACAAGCAAAACTCTGGATAAGTGGTTAAAAGCCGAACTGCCTACCTTAGAGGGAACTCAGAAGGGTCGAAATACCATAGTATCTGATGCAAATACATTTAGTTGGCAACTGCATCTTATTGATAATAGCTACAGGTCATCTCACAAGACCGTTATAGCAACAGAAGCACATAGTCGCTTTACCTGCTTTCTTCCTGTATACGCACCACTGAGCCTAGCTGAATTGCATCAACAGTTATCAATGCAATGGCAACAGTTATTAGTCGAAATGATAAGAGCTAATCAACTCCTACCCAATAGTGATGCTGTTATATTACTAAGTAAGTTAGATGAGCTGAAATTTGATATTAGCTGGGCTAAGAATACTGATTTAAGCATCAATGGTCATATTACCGATGCCGCCTTATGGGTAACGCAAACACTAGCAGAGCAAAGGTTAGATGCTATGCCATTAGAGCTAGCAGATGATTTAGCTATATACCTTAATGGGCAAGTTAAACGTATCAAAAAACGTAAAGAAAAATTTATCCCTTTAGATAGGCTCTTTGAGTATTGCCAAAACATGACGCAACATGATGGCGGTATAACGCCTGAGATTAAGTCAAACGATGCTTTACCTGCAAATGTTCTAAAGTTTAGTGATTATAAAAAATAACTCAGGAATATTATTTCCTATCCATAGTTTATTGAATTTAGCTTTATTATTTAATTAGTATTTACAGGGTAGACTTCAAGAGTCTACCTAATGGTTTATTGTTAATATTTAAAAAAGAAATAATGATGGTTTCATTGCATGAAACGCTATTAAAGACTTTTCACCCCCAAACCCCCATTAAGACATCATGAGCAGTTTTCATATAATAGGTATAAACATGTAAAAAAATTAGGAGGGTCAATACCTCCTAACCAGCAAGGTTGATACTTCTTTTGCTATTAATGATTTAGCACACAAGTAAATCGAACTTTGTATTTGTTATCAGAGTAATCTGCAATCAGTAAAACCATTTAAACACGGCAATTCAATTTTCTTTACAATAGTTATGACCTGAACTCAAAAACAGCTAACTGTCTGATTGTTAATATATAACACTTCTCTTAAATATTACTCAAAGGTTACTTCTAGTGATAATTAATCAATAGGAGTCAATCATGACTAAATACTCAAACAATCGAAATCTAACTATTCACGATGAACCTAAGTTTAATAACTGGGATGTACTAGCCTATTACCAGTTAAGCCAAGAGTATCTTGGTAAAATACAAAACGTATTAAATAACTCATTACAACAATACCCTAGAACCTTTGTGGTCCGAGTCGATTTGCACTTACCTAAAGTTATGTCCTGTCCTGATAACCCTTCAGGTTTTAGCACTGAAGCTATTACTCGATTTATTGAATCGTTAAAATCTCAACTTAAAGCACATCAAGAACGAAGCAGGCGTGAGCACAAGCGAGTTCATCCTAATACTCTGCGTTTCATATGGGCTAAAGAGCAATGCGAATCAGTGATGCCTCATTACCATTTAGCGCTATTGTTAAATAATGATGCTTACTACACATTAGGTGACTACAAAACTGTTCAAGACAACCTAGCCGGTAGGATATATACAGCATGGGCAAGGGCCTTAAATATTGAACCAGCAAAGGCAATGGGCCTGGTGCATTTTCCTGAACGTAACCCTACATATCATTTGAATGCTAATTCATGTGATTTTGCAGATAGTTTCAACAGTATTTTCATTCGTGTCAGCTATTTAGCTAAGTTTCATACGAAGCATTTTGGTGATAGAACAAAAAATTTTTCATGTAGTTGGCGATGACTAATTAAGAGAGGGATAACCCCTCTCTTATGCTGACTTGATATTTAGTTGATTTATTGACTGATGTACAGCTTATCTGATGTTCTTGTAATCGCAGTGTATAGCCAACGATAATCCTTAGTTATTTTACCATGGTGATAAGCATCAACAAAAACATGTTGCCACTCGCTACCCTGAGCCTTATGGCAGGTAATAGCATAACCAAACTTAAGATGAAGAAAATTTAAATAAGGGTCATCCTTTTTTAATTCTTGGTAATCATCACCTTGCGGCTTGTAATAAGTGAAAAATCGTTCGTTAAAATCTGCACGTAAAGCTTGATATAAAACCCCCTCTAACCTAGGAGTTGGCTCATACATCAAATTTAACAGAACTTTATGCTCAAGAAGAAAAGGTTTTCCGTAGTCATCTCTAAACTCGATTGACAAGTCCACAAATTGCAATTCGATTGGCGTGACCAAAATCCCACTAGGCAATTTCTCCTGAACGTTAATGCACCTGGATTCAACCGCAGACAGAACTTTAATTACGCGACCAAATTCACCATTAGATATAAATGTATCACCAGCATAGTAGTTGTTTGTACACATTACCTTTTCATTTACCTGAATAGGAGCCCTAGGAAAAAACAACCTAGCCCTAATATCACATATATAGTCATAAACTTTCCTGTTAGTGCGAGCGATAATAGTCAGGTTATCAGTGTTCTCAACCTTTCCGTCACAAAGGTCAAAATATTTATCAATAAAACTTACGCTTGGTAGGCGGCACACGTCTTGGGAAGAAACATCAAATTCAAAGTCAATATAGTCCTCAAACTCCATAGCATCTCGCAAAGTTTGAGCATTTTTCATTACGCCTGATTCAGATTTTTGTCTGACAACTTGTGTTAGTTCAAACGACCGACATGCAAGTCTATAAACGCAATTGAGAACATTTTCACTAAGTGCTGGAGAATAAAAATTTCTAACAGGAGGTAGCTGCGCGTTATCGCCTATAAAAATGACTTTTCTTTGAGGGTTATTTTTAAAGTCAATATACTGTATCAAATCTTGCAATAAGTACCCTGAACCAAATTTTCCTATATGAGAAGCGCTAAACTTATCTGAAATCATTGATGACTCATCAACAATATAGATGGTATCAGGCTCATCACTGTTGGCGTTAAGGTAAGAGAAACTATCAGGCGTTCTCTCAAGGTATTCATCGATTGGTTCCTCGTCTTTTTCATAGAATTTGTAGATAATCCTATGAATGGTTGTAGCTTTGAATTTAGTCTTATTAGCAATTACTTTTGCCGCCTTACCTGTTGGGGCAATAATCACAAACTCCTTACCCAGCCAACTTAAGTATCGTGTAACTCCTGCCATAATGTAAGACTTGCCTGTCCCAGCATAACCTTTCAATAAAAAAACGGGCGCATAACGGGCCTCCAAGAAAGACTCCAACTCCGTAAGTAATTCCTGTTGGTCATTGGTTAGTTCCTGACCATTAAAGTGATTTAAAATTGACATGCAATTCTCCTGGTTAATTCAATCAGAAAAATTGTGTATTAATTAATTTTTGGATTAATTGCGGATTACTCGCCGCCAGAAGGCCAGTGGATATTAAAAAAAATAGAGGCCGAAGCCCCTAGATTTCAAGCTCAACAAAATCAGTATCTATAACTTCCTGGTCGATGCCTATATAACGCAATGTTACGCCTTCAGAACTATGCCTGAGCATTTTCATTACTCGGGCAATATCATTAGTTTTCTTGTATAAATGAAAACCACGTGACTTGCGCATGGAATGGGTACCTAACCTAATGCCTAACTCTTCACCCACTAACATAAAGGCTTTAGTGACAGACCTCCTATTCAGTGGTTTAGGCTTTCGGTTGATAGATTGCCGGTTTCGATAGGATTGAAATAAATAGATGTGGTTTCGGTGCTTCAACTGAATGTTGTTAATTAAAAGCTGCGCTTTGTCATTTAACTTTATTTCAGCTCGCTTGCCAGTTTTCCCCTCGAAGATGATTAAACGACCATCTCTGATATCAGTAAATTTAATTGATAATAAATCTGATATCCGTAATGCCAAGTTAAGGCCAATGTTCCAAATATCTGCCATCTGTTTTGAGCATCGTATTTCAAGCAAGTGGCTTATTAGACGAACCTTGTCCAGGTCCTTTATTGCTTCAACTTCTGCCATAATGTTAACTCCTCACATAAAAACGCCAGCATCATTTAAAGTAATAATGCTGGCGCTATAGGTTGCTTAATCAAAGCTCACGCTTACCTGGTAACAATCATTGATGTAGTACTCAATAAAATTGTTAACAAACAGGGTAAGTAGTTCTTTGGCATTTCTGTTTTGCAGCCAGCCAATAAACAAATTGAACACTTGCTTACTAATAAAACAGACATCAATTTCTTTAACCAGCTCTGGGAAAGGTCCTCCCTGGTACGAAAAGTCTGTTATATAAACGAGTTGCCATAACTCATTTTGTTTCTCCATACGTATTTCAACCGGATGATATCCACCAGCATCAGCAGAGTAATCGGGGTCCCGAAAGTTAAGTGTAATGGCAGTAAAGGCATTGTTCGGTGCTGAAGTGCCAGCTAGTGATTGGTTAATCAGTTGAAATAATTTTGCAGGTACAGGAAAACCCTGCACTTCATTAAAGTTCAGTTTCATGGTGTTGATCTCTTAAGTTGTATGCCAGGGTTCGTCCGGCATTAAAGAATTAATTTGAGGAAGTAAAAAGACTAAAGCAGTCCGCGTTCGGCAAATGACGTTGCACCATTACCAACAACAATGTGATCAAGCACCTGAACATCTATTAAGGCTAAGGCATCTTTTAATCGTTTAGTTATGGCAATGTCAGCTTGTGACGGCTCTAGCTCACCAGATGGATGGTTATGCGCAAAAATAACTGCGGCACCATTTTGATGTAATACTTCTTTCACTACTTCTCGCGGGTATACGCTAGCGGCGTTAATGGTGCCAAAGAATAACTCCTTGTACTCAATCAACTTATGCTGACTATTAAGCACCAAAATCGCGAATACCTCCTTTTCATATCTACCCAGTTTAAACTGTAAAAAGTCGAGTGTTGCTTGGCTACTAGTAAACGCTTCGCCAGACATATACTTGCTCTGCAATATCTCAGCAGCTTTTTCCAGTACCTGTTCAGCTGTCATGGGCTCTTCGGTGATGTATTTAATTGATAGGTCATTAGGCATAACACACTCCTTTAATGATTCGTTGGTCTATGCCTTTTAGTAATATGTGTTTGATTATTTTTGGAATCGATAAATTGGCCTTGCAGACCTAGAGTAAACACATCAGGACGTCTACGAACAAAAATTACATAACATGCTCTTTTGATGAGTGAGTACAACTCGCAAAAATTCAAATGAGGATAATGTAATGCAAACAAGATTAATTAGATTAAAAGAAGTCATGACGCTAACAGGCTTAAGCCGTTCAGGAATTTATAAATACATCAGTGAAGATAGATTTCCAGAAAATGTCAGCCTTGGCGGTCGAGCTGTAGCTTGGGTAGAAAGCGAAATTCAGCAGTGGATTGACAATGTTATCGGTCGTCGTGATGACAATCGATTAACAGGCTACGACATGGAGACTGAGCTATGATTTTTTCAGATAAATATAGCGGTAATAAAAAAGAATTAGTAAAGAGTGATAAGTATAAAGAATTCAGTTTAATTCAGAGTGAAGTTGAATACACAACTCGTTCACTAGGATTAATTTATGATATGTATTGCAGATGGCTTAACACTAATCACGGGATTTATTTGGTAAAGGCTAACCTGTCTATTCCTGATGATTCTGATGAATGTAGCGAGTCAGTAATAGACTACTTATTCCATATGGTTCAAGGAAACATCAAACATCGAAATGTACGTTCTGACAATTCGATAGGTTTGATATGGAAAACTTATCGCAAAGATTTTTCAACAATTCATGAAGGCTACTTTTTGATATCAATGACTGAGGCTGAATATGATAAGCCACGAGATAAGAAGATGTCCTTATTTTCATTGGATGTTTTTAACTCTGTTGGAGATACCATGTCTCAACTTAAAGCGAAATTTGATAACGAGTTTGATAAAGAACCTGATAAAAAAATAGGACTGTACTTTGAGTTCTTATTTAGCAATAACGGGAAAGGTGGGTTATTTCATGATTCAAGCTTTGAAGTACATGAACAAGGCTTTGCTACGCTTTGTGAAATAGCTCAACTTTCAATAGATAAACCAGATACTGAGTTTCCTCTATTGAGAACTAGGTATGGTTATAGCCCAGTTCACTGGCATTTTGGTAATGATTCTCTTGAACCATTTGTAGCTCAAACTCAACGAGCTAAACCATTTTTAGATAGTGACTGGGGAGAGTACAAGGTTAACAGCCAACAACTTTGGTGAGCTTAGTAACGCCAGGTTTATTCCTGGCGTTATTCGATTAAGTAAAACATATCACATAGACATCTACGAACAAAAAATACGCAACTCGCTTCTCTATTGATTAAAGGCAACAAAGCCAAAAACAACCAATAGGAAATTAACATGGCGAGTGAATACATCAGATTACCAGAAGTTTTATATCTAACAGGATTAAAACGAACAAGCATATATAAGCTAATGAAAAATAATACCTTTCCCCAGGCGACTTCGTTTGGGGCAAGACGTATTGCATGGAAACGTAGTGATATCCAAAACTGGATTGAGAGCAAAATCCAAGCGAGGAAGTCATAATGAGCAACAAAAAAAGTGCAGAAGTTAAGCGTTTAGAGCGAGGGTATTACAAAAGCTACTCAGTTGATATCGATTCGGGAGAGCTGTCTATCCCCCTATTACAAAAGTTAACCGCGGGCTTTGAAAATTCCATCCGACGATTACCAAATTGTTATGTATTCAGGTTTAAGTTAAGGGTTCCTAAAGCCTATCAACAAGATGCGAATAAAAAATTAAACAAATGGTTTTATTATTTATCTAAAAAAATCTCAGTATCTGAGGCGATGAATATGATTTGGGCAAAAGATATGTCTGATGACGGCTCAGTATTTTATCATATAGCGCTCTTTTTTAGGGCACCAGAATGCGCGACTGAAAAGGGGGCACTTAACACAAAAGCGTTTTTTACAAAGACAATAAAAGCAACATGGCCACATATTTTATTTATCAGCGACTCTAATGCTGATTCGTTGTGTTCATTTACAACCGCAAACATAATTCCACTAAACCCCAGCAAGAAGTCGTACAACCAAGACGCTCGTTACTGCTTCTTCATTTTAAGCAAGCTAGCAAGAAAGTCTCGTTACCCTACTAACAATCTTGACGATGTGTTTGGCATTAAATACAGCAGAAATCCAAACAAGAGGAGGAATAGACGTTAGTAAAGGGACCTGATACTAAGCCAGGCATGAGAACAATAACTAAGGATACCTTAAAGTAAAAACCACCAAATAGCCCAGGTCATCGATGGCCTGGCTTTTCTGCCGTTTATTATCAATTTACCAAATAGGCGTAATTGGGTAATTACATTGACCATTCCGCAATTTTCTCATATGCTGACTTTGTTCACAGTTAGAGATGAAGCAATGAGTGACGAAATACTGACGATTCAAGAGCTTGCAGAATACCTAAAGCTTAATGAAAAAACTGCCTACCGATTAGCTGGAGAAGGAAAACTACCTGGCTTTAAAGTAGGTGGTTCATGGCGTTTTAAGCGAGTAGATATAGAAGCATGGATAGAAAAACAAAAGGATAAGGAATGATACCTAGCTATAAACAATTTATGCGACCTTTTTTAGAAATAGCAAAAGAAGCTAACGGATCAGAAGTAAAACTTAGAGATGTTATCAATCAGCTCGCTGATAAATTTAATTTAACAGATGAAGAACGCGCAGAAACTTTTTCTAGTGGTAAGCAGACGGTATTAGATAACCGTGTTGGTTGGGCACGAACCTATATTACTAAAGCTGGATTATTAGAAGCCACTAAACGCGCACACTTTGTTATTACCCAAAGAGGTTTAGATGCTTTAGCAGACCCAAACACTGTTATTGATAATAAATACCTCAGCCAATTCGATGAATTTGTCGCTTTTAAAGGACAAAAATACGATAACATTTCTGCAAACATTGATGAGCAAGTCCTAACAGATGACAGTGCTGATGAAGATGCTACCCCTGACGAAGCTTTACGCATTGCATATAAGAAAATCAATGATGCATTATCCGCTGATATCCTCGATCGTACACGTAAAGTTACTCCTGCTTTTTTTGAAGATTTACTCATTAAATTACTTCTTGCCATGGGCTATGGCGGTACAGGTGAAGGTGCAGCGCATGCGTTAGGGCAAAGCGGAGATAATGGTATTGATGGTGTTATAGATCAAGACCCTCTAGGTGTTGACCAAATTTATATACAAGCGAAACGTTATGCTCATGGGAATAATGTTGGCTCTGGTGATATTCGAAATTTCTTTGGTGCGTTAAACCTTAAAAAAGCACAGAAAGGTATTTTTATCACCACCTCTGATTTCACACCATCCGCAGTACAAACCGCCAAAGACTTAGGCATGCGCATTGTACTTATCAACGGAAAAGAATTAGCCAAGCTCATGTTGCGTTACAACATAGGTTCTAGAGACGAACAGGTATTACACCTGAAGAAAATAGACGAAGAATTTTTTGACGTGTAAACAAACACAACCATGTGCTCACGCGCTACTTAAGCATTAGGAATAGTTTTATATATGAACAAGCAACAACTGGCCGCAAAAATCTGGGAATCAGCAAACCAGATGCGTTCGAAAATCGAAGCCAACGAATACAAAGATTACATCTTAGGTTTTATCTTTTACAAGTATCTAAGCGACCAATTAGTGCAGTTTGTCACCAAAGAGGGCATGACCCCTGAAGACATTAAAGCCCTAAACGAAGAAGACGCGGAAACGGTCAAATACATTCAAGACAATCTAGGCTATTTCATCGCTTACGATAATTTGTTTTCTACTTGGGTTGATCCTACCTTCGAGTTTGACGAGTCCAACGTGCGCGATGCACTCTCCGCCTTTGGTCGTTTAATTTCCCCTACCTACAAAAAACTGTTTGAAGGCATTTTTACCACCTTAGAAACAGGCTTAAGCAAACTCGGTGAAAGCGCAGGCAAACGCACCAAAGCCATTAGCGATTTACTGCACCTGATTAAAAGCATCCCCATGAATAGCCAGCAAGGCTACGATGTACTGGGTTACATTTACGAATACCTGATTGAAAAATTTGCCGCCAACGCCGGTAAAAAAGCCGGTGAATTTTACACGCCCCATGAAATCTCGGTGTTGATGTCGCACATTATCGCCCACGAATTAAAACACAAAGACACCATCGAGATTTACGACCCAACTTCCGGCTCTGGCTCGCTACTGATCAATATCGGTGAAGCCGTCGAAAAATACGCAAAAAACAAAGACTCCATTACTTATTACGCCCAAGAACTAAAAGCCAACACCTACAACTTAACGCGCATGAACTTAATCATGCGCGGCATAAAAGCCAGCAACATTAAAACCCGTAATGGCGATACCCTAGAAGACGATTGGCCATACTTTGATGAAAACGACCCGCAAGGCTCTTACCACGCCCTGTATGTCGATGCGGTGGTCTCTAACCCGCCTTATTCGCAACAGTGGGACCCAAGCTTTAAAGACAGCGATCCGCGCTATTCCCGCTTTGGCCTCGCGCCTAAAGCCAAAGCCGACTTTGCCTTTTTGCTTCACGACCTTTACCACCTAAAACCCGATGGCATTATGACCATTGTATTGCCGCATGGCGTGTTGTTCCGTGGCGGTGAAGAAGGCGAAATTCGCAAGCAATTAATTGAGCAAAACCACATTGATGCCATTATCGGCTTACCTTCTAATATCTTTTTTGGTACTGGTATTCCTACCGTTATTTTGGTGCTTAAGCAGAAGCGTGAAAACAATGACGTATTGATTGTGGATGCCTCCAAGCACTTTGTTAAAGAAGGTAAAAACAACAAACTGCAAGCCAGTGACATCAAGCGCATTGTTGATTCCGTCATCAATCGCGACAGCATCGAAAAATTCTCGCAATTAGTCAGTAAGCAAACTCTGCGCGACAACGGCTATAACTTAAATATTCCCCGTTATGTCGACTCGTCAGCCGCCGCGCCAAGCTGGGATTTACACGCCACCATGTTAGGCGGCATTCCCAACAGCGAAATTACCGAGCTAACCAACTACTGGCAAACCCTGCCAGCGTTACATGCCGCGTTGTTTACGCCAACCTCCAGCGCTTACAGCGAGCTAGCCATTACTAAAGACGCGGTAAACGCCACCATTACCCAGCACCCGCAAGTCATCGAGTTTATTAATACTTACAACCAAGCTTTTGAAGGCGGCAGTCATGGTGTTAGTGGCAACAGCAGCTTTGATGACTATTTAAACAATTCCCTTATTCAAGGCTGGCAAGCCGTTAACCGTAACCAGCAAGAGCCTGAATTAAGCACCGAGTTATTCACACGCTTAAGCAGCATTGCCCTCATCGACAAGTACCAGGCCTATCAGTTTTTAAACAACCAATGGCAAGTTATCAGTACCGATTTGGAAGTGATGCAAACCGAAGGCTTTGCCGCCACTAAGCAAGTTGACCCCAATATCGTGGTTAAAAAGGTTAAGGGCAAAGACACCGAAGTACAAGACGGCTGGAAAGGCCACATCATGCCATTTGATTTAGTACAGCAAACCCACTTGAGCGAAGACCTAGCGGCTCTGGCAAAACAAGAAAACCGCCTTGTCGAAATCGCAAGCCTACTTGAAGAAATACTCGAATCCCTAAGCGAAGAAGACAAAGAGCAAGACACAGTAAAAGAAAGCAAAGACGGCTTTGCCAATGCCGAAGTCGCCAAGGCGGCGAAAGCTTTCCTAAAAGAGCAAAAAGAGACCAAAACTAAGTTCTCAGCCGACAGCCCTGAGCCAGAAGAAAGTTATAAAGCGAAAATCATTAAGGCCAATAAACTCATTGATGAAGAAAAAGCCCTGAAAAAAGCGGTCAAAGAAGCACAAGTCGCCCTGCACTTAAAAACGAAAACCACCATCGAAGGCTTAACCGACGAGCAAGCCAATGAATTACTGCACTTAAAGTGGATAACGCCATTAAGTACGGAGCTCGCTGCCATGCCAAGTGCCGTGATCACCCAGCTCACCAGCAAAGTACAAGCCCTTGCCGATAAATACGCGGTGACTTATTCGCAAGTCGCCAATGAGATTAAAACAACCGAGCAAGAACTGGCCGAAATGATGGGCGAACTGACGGGCAATGAGTTTGATATGCAGGGTTTGACAGAACTTACCAGTTTGTTGAAGGGTGCATAAGATGATCATTGAAAATAAGTCACCTGAAATTCGCCACCAAGGGTTTAGTTGTGATTGGCAGAATAAAGAAATCGGAAGCATCTTGGCTGAAACAAAGCGCCCAGTTGAATTGCTTGATAATGAATTATATCAATTGGTGACAGTGAAGCGCCGCAATGAAGGCTTAGTGCCTAGAGCTACGCTGAAAGGAAAGAACATATTAGTTAAAAACTATTATGGGGTTAAAGCTGGTGATTATCTGATATCAAAGCGGCAGGTTGTCCATGGTGCTAACGGGATAGTGCCAGAGAGCTTGGATAATGCTGTTGTCTCCAATGAGTATCTTGTCTTAACTGATAGTGATGAAATTACTGCCAAATTTTGGACTTTGATTTCAAAAAGACCTGAAATGCATAAGCTTTTTTTCATTAGTTCTTATGGGGTCGATATTGAAAAGTTAGTTTTTGATGTTTCTGACTGGAAAAGTAGATCTATCACAATCCCAGATGTGGCAGAACAAAATGCGATAACAAATCACTTCCAAAAACTCGACAGCCTAATCAACCAACACCAACAAAAGCATGACAAGCTCAGCAACATTAAAAAAGCCATGCTGGAAAAGATGTTTCCCAAGCAAGGCAAAACGATCCCTGAAATTCGCTTTAAAGGGTTTAGTGGGGAGTGGATGGAAGTTCAATTTAAGAGCATTGCTGGAGTAAGGAGAGGACTTACTTACAAGCCAGATGATATCGCTGAAAATGGAATTATTGTTTTGCGTTCATCAAATATTAATGTTGACAGATTCGAATTAAGAAAAGATGACGTGCAAGTCAATAAAAATGCAGTGAATATTAACCGTGTTAAAAATGGCGACATATTAATAACATCAGCAAATGGCTCAAGCAATTTAGTTGGAAAACATGTTGTAGTGTGCGGCTTAACTTTAGATGCAGTGCATGGAGGCTTTATGTTGCTAGCCGAAACAGATGTACCTCATTTCTTAAATGCTTCAATGAATACATATTGGTACGATCGATTTCGTTCTATAAATGTAGCCGGTGGAAACGGAGCTATTGGAAACATTAAAGGAAGTGCTTTAGAGGAAGAATATCTTTATATCCCTAAAAAGGAAGAGCAGATCGCCATCGGTAACTACTTCCAAAAACTCGATGCGCTGATTAACCAACACCAACAACAAATCACCAAACTCAATAACATCAAGCAGGCCTGCTTGAGCAAAATGTTTGTTTAGCAGGGAGCCAAACCATGACGACGTTTAAAACCGAAGCACAATTTGAGCAGGCCTTTATCGAGGTACTGACCCACAAGGGCTGGGAAAGCGAGATACTCAAAAACAAAACCGAAGCGGATTTACTGCAAAACTGGGCGAATATATTATTTGAAAACAATCGCCAGCAAGATCGCTTAAACGACGTGCCACTGACGGCAACGGAAATGCAGCAGATTATTGAGCAGATTAAAGAACTGAAAACCCCGCTCAAACTCAACGGGCTAATCAACGGTAAAACCGTGGCCATTAAGCGCAATAACCCCGCAGATAAGCTGCATCTTGGCAAAGAAGTCAGCCTAAAAATCTACGACCGCCAAGAAATTGCAGCAGGCCAAAGCCGTTACCAAATTGTGCAACAGCCTAAATTTGAACGTGGTAGTCCACTGCGCAATGACCGCCGTGGTGATGTGTTGTTACTGATTAACGGCATGCCGGTTATTCATGTGGAGCTAAAGCGCAGCGGTGTGCCAGTAAGCCAAGCGGTTAACCAAATTGAAAAGTATTCCAAAGAAGGTATTTTTAGCGGGCTGTTTTCACTCATTCAAGTGTTTGTTGCCATGGAGCCTAATGAGGCCAAATACTTTGCTAACCCAGGGCTAGATGGCAAATTTAACCCAGATTACCAATTCAATTGGGCCGATTTTAACAACGAGCCCATGAACCATTGGAAAGACATTGCCTCGACGTTGTTATCCATCCCCATGGCGCACCAGTTGATTGGCTTTTACACCGTTGCTGATGATACCGATGGCGTGCTTAAAGTGATGCGCAGTTATCAGTATTACGCCGCCAATGCGATATCGGATAAGGTAGCCAAAACCAACTGGCAACAATTGGGTAGCGCTGCTAATAACCCAGACCGCTTGGGCGGCTATGTGTGGCATACCACAGGTTCTGGTAAAACCATGACCAGCTTTAAATCGGCGCAGCTGATTGCCCAGTCAAAAGATGCCGATAAAGTCATTTTTTTGATGGATCGCATCGAGCTGGGCACACAATCGCTGGCGGAATACCGTAATTTTGCAGGCGATGGTGAAGATGTACAAGCGACCGAAAATACCCATGTATTGGTAACTAAGTTAAAAAGCACGTCGCCAGCCGATACCCTCATTGTTAGCTCTATTCAAAAAATGAGTAATATTTTTGAAGAAGTGGATGATGAAGGCACTGCAACTAACTCGGCCGACATTGAAAAAATCCGCGCTAAACGCTTGGTATTTATTATTGATGAGGCGCATCGTTCAACGTTTGGCGACATGCTGATTGTTATTAAACGCACCTTTCCACGCGCCTTGTTTTTTGGTTTTACTGGCACTCCGATCCAAGAAGAAAATGAAAAAAACGGCAATACCACCAGTACCGTATTTGGCAACGAGCTGCACCGCTACAGCATAGCCGATGGTATTCGCGATGGTAACGTACTCGGCTTTGATCCCTATAAAGTACCTACTTTTAGGGACGGTGACTTGAGGCAGGCTGTCGCCCTAGAGCAAGCTAAGGCGGGATCTGTAGCGGAAGCAATGGATAATCCTGCCAAAAAGAAAAAATTTAATTATTTTATGAATGAAGTGCCTATGGCTGGCTACAAAGACGCTACAGGTAAATACTTCAAAGGTATTGAAGATTACGTACCTAAAAGTCAGTACCTAAGCGAGACTCACCAAGCCAAAGTGGTAGAAGATATTCTGCTCAAATGGGATGTGCTAAGCCAAGGCAATAAATTTCATGCGATTTTGGCTACTAACAGTATTGCTGAAGCCATTGATTATTACCGTCTGTTAAAGGCTGCTAAGCCTGATTTAAAAGTATCAGCTCTGTTTGACCCCAACATTGATAATGACGGCAGTGGCGACCGTGGGCCAACGTTTAAAGGTGATGGCTTGGATGAGATTATGCGTGACTATAATGCGCGTTATGGCCACGATTTTAATTTTGCCCGTCATGCAGCATTTAAGAAAGATCTAGCCGCACGCCTTGCTCACAAAAAACCTTATGAGCGTATTCATACTGAACCCGCAAAGCAGTTAGATTTACTCATTGTTGTGGATCAAATGCTCACCGGTTTTGACTCCAAGTGGCTAAATGTCTTGTATTTAGATAAGGTAATTAAATACCAAAATATCATCCAAGCCTTCTCTCGTACCAATCGGTTGTTTGGCCCCGATAAGCCTCATGGTGTTATCCGTTACTATCGTTACCCGCATACGATGGAGCAACATATTAACGATGCGGTAAAACTATACTCAGGCGACAGACCCATAGGGTTATTTGTTGATAGGCTAGAAAGTAACTTAGAAGCAATGAATGAACTATTCGGTGATATTACCGAGTTGTTCATCAGTGCCGGTGTGGCAAATTTTGAAAAACTGCCAGAAGATGTTGAAGCGTGCGCAAAGTTTGCTGAACTATTTAAAGTATTTAACCAGCATCTAGAAGCCGCGAAGGTACAAGGTTTACATTGGGAGCAGTCGGTTTATACATTCACGACGGACGCTTCAACAGGCGAAAATGGCACTGAACATGAGGTTACTCTCGCCATTAATGAACAAACCTACCTGAGCCTTGCGCTGCGTTATAAAGAGCTCGCATCAAAAGGTGATGGTGGTGGTGCGGGTGGCGGCGATGTGCCTTTTGATATTAGTGGCTATTTGACGGAAATTGATACTGGAAAGATTGATGCCGACTATATGAATAGTCGTTTTGATAAATATTTAAAAGAGCTAAATCAGCATAATGATCAAGCCAGCATTGAGCGCACGCTTAACGAACTGCATAAATCGTTCGCATCGCTGACACAGGCCGAGCAAAAATACGCCAAACTGTTTTTACACGATTTACAGCGCGGCGATGCGCAATTAACCGAAAACCACAGCTTTAGAGATTACATCAACGACTACAAAGACAATGCAGAAAACGCGCAAATCAACGCAGTGGTAAACGCTTTAGGGTTAGATAAAAACAAGCTGATGGCCTTAATGACCGATAAGGTAGCCGAGACAAACCTCAACAACTTTGGCCGTTTTGATGCGCTAAAAGAAACGGTGGATAAAGAAAAAGCCAAAGCTTATTTTGAAAAGGTAGACAGCGTTAGCATTCCACCTTTTAAGCTCAATATCCGCATCGATCAGTTTCTAAAACAGTTTATTTTTGCACAAGCAGACAGCGAGTTTATTCATGAACTAGGTGATGCAATTATTGACGCTACAACCTCTTTGCCTGTCCCCTTAGTTTTTGGTGATAAAAAGCTTTATAGGGCTTCTCAAATATTTAAACTTAGCAATACTCAAGAATTAGGTGCTATAACGTTAAAAACTGATTTACCGTTTGAGGATAATCCAGCGTCTTTAATGGCGAGCGGCCATTATGCTGAATTAACAAAACTTGGTGTCGTTTCGTCGCGTGTGTTAGATGCAACGATTACTGCGCTAATTGAACTTGAATTGATTACCAAAGAGCTTGAACTACCTTTGTACCAAGAAGGTAAAAGCGGAATAGTGTGGGCACTTAAAGAGGCCAGTGAAGGCAGTATTTACAACGAATTTATCGCATATGCTGTTCAACTAGCTGGAGATGAAAGTTTCAAGACCTATATTGAGAGTGGGATTTATGATTTGAGTAAAATGGCTTTCGGCGCAGCTTTTATTTCGTTACCCAAAGTTTTGATTGCAAAATTAAAAGAAAAGCGAAAGATAACCCAAGAAAAAAATGCTGACAAAGAACAAATTAAAAGTTCACCTAATGTGGTCGATTTCCAAGCAAATCCAAAATTACTGGAGAAGTGGAAAGGTACGGAACATTAACAAGGAATAGTTTAGTATGACAAATTTAGCGTATCGCTTTTTATTAACCATATCAGCAACGTCATTGTTGATGATAATTTTTGCTGTACAAAAAGGTTATACGGTTGGATTTTTCTTTGATCAGTGCACTTATTTAGTTGAATTGCCGAATGCAGTTTCTTATGCCCTTTACCTTCTCATACCCATTTTTTTAACAGGGCTAAGCATATTTTTAAGTAAATTTCTTGGTAAGGATGAATTTAAGGCAGGTGAGGTAGTTGCTATTGAACATGCGAATAATAGCTTTCTTCCAAGCTACTTAGGCTACTTCTTTGTAGCATTAAGTATAGGTAACTGGGAAACTTTGATTTTTATTTATAGTATCTTGTTTGTTTTTACTTTCCTCTCGCAAGCACTCTACTTCAACCCACTGTTTCTGTTATTTGGTTTTGAGTTTTATAACATCAAAACGAAAAGCGGAGCAACAATCTTTCTGATAAGCCGAGAACGCTATAAAACACCAAGTAACGTAGTGATAAATAAAGCTTATAGAATCAATAATTATACATTTATAGAGCGAGGATAGTTCGTGGATCAAGTACTGACCAAAGTTAAAGGACGTAGCAAAAAAACAATATTTAAATTGTTATCTGATCAAACACTTTTTGATGAGTTAATTATCACGGATGATGCTTGCGTCGAGTACGTTCCTGATCATAATTTAGATGAAGATTCCTGGTTTAAGATAGATCGATTTAGTGAGCAACAATATTGTATTGAAATACTAAAAAAAGATTTTGATTCTAAAGACTACGATAATTTATCTAAAACCAAGTTTAAAGATATAACTCAACTATATGCTATACAGGGAGATAATGTTTATTTTCAGAAAATTACTCCGTCTCTATTCGTAAGTAAGAAGATGATAGCGTTTGGTGAAGCTGCTACGTTGGAAAGTAGTGACAAGCGACTTGTTGTAAATGCTTTTCCTGATGCCGTTTATTTTAAAAATACTGATAAGTTGGTCTTTAAGAGCTTAGCAACGATATCTAGCATTTTCAAAGGTATCGATGTGCTATACAAAGAAGCGACTAATGAGGAAGTTGAAACCTTTCTTGATGAAGACTTTATTGAGCTTTCAGGCGATTTTAATATTGAAAAAGTATCAAAGCCTAATCGTAAAAGAGTTGCATTAGCGATGGATACACTTGCTACTATGCCAGCTGAAGATAGAGAACAAATGTGTTCATATATTCATAGCTACTGTGAGAAAAAATTAAAATTCGATAAGGATAACAGTAAGTTTGAAGTAACGAATGATGATGAACTTAAGTACTTACTTTATGGTATCGAACAGCGCTTTTATACAACCCCTCTAGGGCACGAGAAACGTTTAGCTAACTCAGTTCAAGCGATGGATTAATATAGAGATAACATAAGCTCCAAAAAGAATTGATGACTATATTGGAGAATATTATTAAGGAAATACAATATGCCATGGACAAATCAACATCTGAAATGGCTAGAAGATACAGGTGAAAGAATAACTACTGCTTGCGGTAAAGAAGCCCCTATTTACACTTTTAATCCTGATATGACTGACGAAGTCACTTTGTCTGCATGGGCAAAGCATTTCAGGAATCACTATTGTGATGATAATGAAATTGATGAATTAAGAGATGGTACAGAGTTATCTAGGGAAGAGTATTTATTACAATTAAAGCTCCCAGTTCAGAAAATATCAGAGCCACATGAAAGAACTGGTCCTGGTACTCGATCGGGAGATTTTTCTGAAATACTGGTGTCAGACTTTTTGGAATTTAACTTGAATTACTGGGTTCCAAGAACGCGCTACGAATTTAAGGTAAACCCAAACTTATCTGAAAATGGTTCAGATGTTATTGGATTTAAGTTTTCACCCGATGACAACGCTAAAAAAGATGAGTTAATGATTTACGAAGTAAAAGGCTCATTGACCGGGAATAAACCCATTAATCGACTTCAAGTTGCAGTTAAGGATTCAGATAAAGATCGTTTTAGAGTTGCAGAATCTCTTAATGCAATAAAACAACGATTAAAATTAAAAGGTTTTCAAGAAGATGTACCAAAGGTGCAGCGCTTCCAAAACTCAGCAGATCGCCCTTATATAGAGAAATACGGAGCCGCAGCAGTTTTAACTAATACAATGTACTCGGATGTAGAATTAGGTAAAACAGATACTACGGGACATGTTAATAATTCTTCTTTGAGTTTATTGGTTATCAAGGGAGATGCTTTAATGGATTTAGTTCATTTCTTATATCAGAGGGCTGCAAATGAAGCTTGAACGTAGCTCAAAAATATATTTAGCCATTACTAAATCTAAAGCAAAAATGTATGAATTTGGTGTCGAAGAAGAACATCATATTGACCTAACTATTGAACCTCAAAAATTACTTTTGTTAACTATTGGCATATTAGGTGAACTATCTGCTATCGAAGCCTCTGATCTAGTAGAGGGTAATATCAACGCAGATTATCTAGATTTAAAAAAACAATTAATTGATGTAAGCCAGTATTTCGATTCATTAAATAATTCCAGATTAGAAAGTCCATTATCTGATTATTTAAATATATTGGGTTCTGCTTCTTATTACTTAGCTGATATGCCTGGAAGCTCGTTAGTTTTGATAAAAAATATAGATTACGATATTGATGAACTAACGCCTTCATATATCGAAGGAACGTTAATATGGCTTTTAAAAGGAGATTTAGATCGCGACTGGTATCTAGCAGATAGTTGTGATTTTGAAGCAGAGCTAGAATATTTTACCTCAAGTATAACTAACTGCTTCAAGCAGGAAGTCCCCCTTGTCCAGCTCGATCACTCAATTAAGAAGTTAAGGGAAGCTGTATATGAGTGTGGTAATGATCGTGAATTACTAATCGTTGATATTTTATCTGCAATAGCTAAGAGAAAACTGCAATATTCATCTTTAATTTGTCTACCCCAATATACAGGTTTAACAATTGACCTATGGCAATCTGCGCTAACTAAAGATAATTTCATAAAGGAATTTTGGCCCGCGCAACGCTTGTTGGGTGAGAAAGGGGTGTTTGAAGGAAAATCTGCTGTTGTTCAGATGCCTACAAGTGCTGGTAAAACTAAATCTACTGAATTAATTATACGTAGCTCTTTTTTATCACATCGAAGTAATTTAGCTGTTGTGGTTGCACCTTTTAGAGCATTGTGTAGAGAGATCGCTGATTCATTTAAAAAATCATTTTTAAATGAAGAAATAAAAATAAATGAGCTACAAGATGTTCCTCAATTAAATCCAACTGATTTAGCAATGATTAACGATCTTTTGAATATTGATGATGAGGTCAGTAATTCCGTTATTGTATCCACACCAGAAAAGCTCGTTTATTTATTACGTCACGAACCTGAACTAGCTTCTAATATAGGCTTATTAATTTTTGATGAGGGACATCAGTTTGATTCTGGCTCTAGAGGTGTTACCTATGAATTATTGCTTGCATCTTTAAAGTCAAACATTCCCGCCAATTCTCAAGTCGTACTTATTTCAGCTGTGATGTCTAACGCTGAAACTATTGGAGACTGGTTATATGGTGAGAATGGAACTGAAGTTAAAGGTACTCACTGTTTACCAACAATTAGAGAAACAGCATTCGCTAGTTCATCTGGACAATTGCAGTACATAGATAAAGAATTTGTTGGGGAAAGAGAGTTTTTCGTTCCTCGAATTATCGAACGAATAAACTTAGGAACGAGAGGAAAAGAAAAGGATGATCGAATATTTCCTAAAGCGGGTGATAATTCAGCAGTATCGGCTTACTTAGGCATTAAGCTAGCTCAACAATCTCCTACAGCAATATTTTGCGGGACTAAAGCCTCTATCACAACTATTTGTACAACATTGGTAGATTGTTACTCTAGAGGGTTGGAACTCCCCCCACCAATCATTAAAAGTGATTCACAGGAAATTTTGAAGATTGAGAATTTAAGCAAATTGCACTTTTCAGATAATAGCATCTTCTCAAAAGCTATTGCCTTTGGAGTTTTACCGCACGGTTCCAATATTCCTAATGGACTCAGAGTTTCTGCTGAATGGGCCATGGAAAACAATAAAGCTTCGCTTGTTGTTTGTACCTCAACATTAGCTCAAGGTGTAAATCTTCCAATTAAATATTTGATCATTTCCAGTACTGCTCAAGGCAAAGATAAAATATCTACTAGAGACTTTCATAATTTGATCGGTCGTGCTGGCAGAGCTGGGTATCACACAGAGGGGAGTGTCATTTTTGCCAACACAAAATTATATGATGAGAGGCTTACGTATCGTGGTCGTTTAAGGTGGACGGAGATAAGGTCTTTATTAGATCCATCTAATTCAGAAGCATGTGTTAGTAGTCTCAAATCACTGATCGAGCCAATTAGATTTGGATTACATTTATTGGATCCTATCGAGTTTATAAAAGATCCCAACAGATTTAAGGAGTTGTGCCTAGAAGCTGTAGAGAAAAATGGAATAACAGAGCAGGAACTGAAGGATTTTTGGTTCAATATTAATAGTAAGGAAAGAACAATTCAGGCTATTGAAAGTTACATGATGTCTTATTTAAAAGATGTAACGACAGAGCAAAATGAAGATGTATTTTTAAGTTTAGCAAAAGGGACATTCGCTCATCATTTATGTAATGAAGACGAGAAACCCTTATTAATAGAAGCGTTTGAATTGATCTATAAATCAGTAAGTAATGTTCAGCCAGATAAACTTCCGTTTTATGGTAAAGCTCTTTTAGGAATACAAGACTTGGAGTTTATTGAAAAATGGTTAGAGGACAACTATGAACCTTTGAGTGAGCAAGAAGATATATATGAGCTATTTAAATTTGTCTGGCCACTATTGTTAGATGTATGTAGAAATGAACTTTTTGAAAAGCTTAGTCCATTGGAAGTTGTATTGGAATCGTCATGTTTATGGATATCAGGAGCGAGTTATAATGAAATATTTATTTTTATGGATGAGAACAAAGTAAGATACCAAGCGGGCACGCAATCTCGCAAAGTTACAATGGACCAGATAGTTAAATATACTGATAACACACTAGGTTACGATGCTATGTTAATAGTAGGTGCATTATCTGATTTGTGTAATGGTAAATTCAATAACGATGAGTTAGAAGAAAAGCTTAAACATTTGCAAAATAGCTTAAAGCTTGGACTATCTGATAGTTTTGAGCTTTGGCTGCATTCAAAAGGTTATGTAGACAGAGAAATATGTAAACTGCTATCAAATGCATTCAATGATTCAAGTATCAATATTGCCAGCTTTAAAAATAATATTTTAGAAAAAAATAGCGAATTGGTGACCAAAGTTATGTGTGAAATGCCGACTTATTTTTCACAGGTTCAAGTTAAGTAACAACGTAGTCTATTCTTCAATCTAACTAATAGAGGCTATTTTTTTAGCTAAAAGACAAGTAGCCTCCTTCCGCTCATCCAGATAATCATGCTTGTTATAGATCCCTTCAACACCTTTCAACTTGTGGTTGAGGCAACGTTCAGCAACATGTCCAGGCGTCCCTTGCTGAGCAAGCAAAGTACGGCACGTGCGGCGTAAGTCGTGAACAGTAAAATGAGGCATGTCGCCCATTAAGTTGGGTGGTTGCTTCTTTTTGCCGGCTTCATGGCCGAAAAGCTTTGTAATAGCCCTATTAAGGGTATCAGCGCCCATATGAGGCTTCTTGCTAGTTCTGCGACTAGGAAACACATATTCAGACCCAAAGGCTCGTACTTTTAACTCATCAAGCCAGTTTAGTACTTCAGGTGCTAACGGGACCGTAAAGCCAACATTGGTTTTACTTCTTTCAGCTGGTAGATTCCATACCTCTTTTTCTAAATTAAACTCATCCCACTTAGCTTCGCACAACTCTGATTTACGAACGCCTAAGCAAACCAACAATAAACAGGCTAGGTAGTTCTCTCTACTAAAGCTGTCGTTATGTTTTTTGGCTGTAGCAAAAAATTGTTTGAGTTCATCTTCACTCAATGCTCGTTCTCTGCTTTTTTCTACACCGCCAGCATCCTTAAAAGTAAAGGCGGCAGCCGGGTTGTAGGCGAGTAAATCGAGTTTTATGCCGTGATTGAATAACTGTTTACAATAGCCTAGTGCATCATTAGCGATAGCTAGCCTACCTGAAGCCTTTATATCTTCTATCGTGGTACGGATATCTCTGGCGGTTACCTGGTCAACTTTAAATTCACCAATATGTGGGGCAATATCTTTGGTATAAATGCGTTTGGGGATTTTTGGGTGTTTAAGTCTCGCTTCGAGCGTTGGATACCAATCTTCGAATAGGTCATCCACTGTTTTAATGCTTTCTTGCTCGGCACGTTTTTTTGCTAGCAGCGGATCAAGGCCTTCTCTGAGTTGCTTCATTTTAGAAGCGGCTTCAAATCGTGCATCTTTTAACGAAAGATCAGAGTACTTACCCAGTGTCATTTCTTTACGCTTTTTATTGGAAGTGTAGCGAACCATCCAATAAGCTGAACCAGACTTTGGCACAACAAAATACAACCCACCACCATCGGCGTAGCGACCGGCCTCTTCTTTTTTTATTTTAGAGTCTAGTTCTTTAACCGTTAAGTTACCCGTAGTACTCATAGTGCTCCCCAAGCCTTATATCTCTTGAGGTTCAGTTTACCCACCACTAGTGCATTTGTAAACACCCACCTACCCACCAATTAACCCACCACTTAGATATGGATTTCGGTGGGTAACTGTGAACGACTACGAACGGTGTTTTTAATTTATTCCTTTAAAATCAGTAATTAAAAGACATTTATAGAGCTTGGTGAATATTATTCAATATTTTGGATCTGCTCGCGCATCTGCTCAATCAATACTTTTAATTCTACAGCTGCTGAAGTAATTTCTGCGCTGATTGATTTTGAGGCTAAAGTATTTGATTCGCGGTTAAATTCTTGCATCATAAAGTCTAGGCGACGACCTTCGCTGCCACCTTTTTTAAGGATACGGCGAGCTTCTACTACGTGGGCTTCAAGACGGTCCATTTCTTCGGCAACATCTTGTTTTTGTGCCAGTAACACCATTTCTTGTTCGATACGAGCAGGATCTAACTCGCCAGCAATGTCTGCTAAGCGGTTAGTGAGTTTTTCACGTTGGTACTTCATTACGGTTGGCATATGCTCACGCACAACGTTCACTTGTTCCATTACGCCGTCTAAGCGAGTCAGTAGCATATCTTTGATGGCTTCACCTTCACGGCCACGAGCTTCGATAAATTGATCGATAGCACTGTCGAACGCGGTCATTAGCTCTGCACCAATGCTGTCCATGTCTTGTTCGGCTGAGGCTAGCACGCCAGGCCAGCGTAATACGTCTGTTAGGCTGAGTTCGCCTTGACCTGCTTCTTGCTTTAACCAGTTGGCCGCATTGAGCAATTGTTTGGCTAGGTCTTGGTTTAGTTGTAATTCGTTGCTGCTGTTATCGGCGAGTTCATAACGCAAGTTCACTTCTACTTTGCCACGGTTAAGGCGTTTACGTAGACGATCGCGTAAGACAGGTTCAAAGCTGCGGAACTGCTCAGGTAGGCGCAGGTAGGTTTCTAGGTAGCGCTGGTTAACTGAACGGATTTCCCATGAGGCGGTGCCCCATTGTGCTTTGTGCTCGATACGAGAGTAGGCTGTCATGCTTTGGATCATGAAGTGTCCTATTATATTATTTCGCGAATGTGGGTTGATTATAGCCGTTTTAGGTGGCTGGATTAAAGGATTAGTCGATAGATTTGTCGCTTATCGTTGCTTGCCATGGCATCTAACGGCGTGAAGCTCTATAATATGCGCTCAAATATGATCTGAAATCGACTACAGGACTTTTCATGCGCCCAAGTAACCGTACACCTGCTCAAACTCGCCCTATTACTATTACGCGTTCTTTTACTGCACATGCTGAAGGCTCTGTTTTAGTTGAGTTTGGCGATACGAAAGTATTATGTACAGCAAGTTTCACCGAAGGCGTTCCGCGTTTTCTGAAAGGTCAGGGCCAAGGTTGGGTTACTGCTGAATACGGTATGTTACCGCGTTCAACCCATAGCCGTATGGACCGTGAAGCAGCTCGCGGTAAGCAATCTGGTCGCACTCAAGAAATTCAACGTTTAATCGGCCGCGCATTACGTGCCGCTGTTGATATGAAATTGCTAGGTGAAAACACCATTGTTATCGATTGTGATGTGATTCAAGCTGATGGCGGTACACGTACTGCGGCAATTACAGGTGCTTGTGTGGCATTGGTTGATGCGCTGAACTGGGCTCGTGGGAAAGGTATTATTAAAGCAAACCCGCTTAAGTTTTTAATTGCCGCAGTAAGTGTGGGTATTTTTGATGGCGAAGCGATCAGCGATTTAGAGTACATTGAAGACAGCGCAGCTGAAACTGATATGAATGTCGTGATGACGGAGACTGGTAAGATTATTGAAATTCAAGGTACGGCAGAAGGTGAGCCATTTAGCCATGAAGAATTGATTGAACTGCTTGGTCTGGCTAAAAACAGTATTCGCGAAATTGTCGATGTACAGAAAGCCGCATTAAGTTAATATGCTGTTGAAAAATGAGGACCGATTACGGTCCTTTTTTTTAAGCTAAATTTTGATTATAGAGGAATAACCGTGAAAGCCTATCAACGCGAATTTATCGAGTTTGCCTTAGCCCGCCAAGTATTACGTTTTGGTGAGTTTACCCTTAAATCTGGCCGTACGAGCCCGTACTTTTTTAATGCTGGATTGTTTAATACGGGTAAAGATTTAGCGCGTTTAGGCCGCTTTTATGCTGCGGCGTTAATGGATTCGGGTATTGAGTTCGATTTGTTGTTTGGTCCGGCGTATAAAGGTATTCCGATTGCGACAACCACAGCCGTTGCTTTGTGCGATCATCACGATGTAGACATTCCATACTGTTTTAACCGCAAAGAAGCCAAAACTCACGGTGAAGGTGGCAGTTTGGTGGGCAGCGAGCTAAAAGGCAAAGTGATGCTGGTGGACGATGTTATCACCGCCGGTACGGCGATTCGTGAATCAATGGAAATCATTAATGCCCATAATGCAAAGCTTGCAGGCGTGTTGATAGCACTTGATCGCCAAGAAAAAGGCAAGGGGGAGTTGTCGGCGATTCAAGAAGTTGAGCGTGATTTTGGTTGTCAGATTGTGTCGATTATTAAGCTTGCTGATTTAATCCATTATTTGTCTGAAAAGCCGGGTATGGAAGCAGAGTTAGCATCTGTTAGTGCTTATCGTGAGCAATACGGGATTTAATGTTATTCCAGTTTAAAGCAAAAAAGCAGCCCCCTAGATGATTAAATTAGGTGGCTGCGTTTTTGTTTGTGTTTTATTTACACACATTATTTTACTTGGTGTAAAAACTCGGCGCGGGTCGCCGGATTTGATTTAAAAATACCGCCAAGTGCTGTAGTGGTTGTCGAGCTGGTTGAGTCCATCACGCCGCGGGATTTAACGCAGTAATGCACCGCATCCATTTTTACCGCAACGTCTTTGGTTTCAAGCAGGGTTTGCAGAGCCACTAACACTTGTTGGGTTAGGCGCTCTTGTACTTGTGGGCGTTGGGAAAAGAAGCGCACGATACGATTGATTTTAGACAAGCCAATAATTTTTGTACGGGGTAAATAAGCGACTGTTGCGAAGCCATCAATGGTCACTAGGTGATGTTCGCAGGTGCTGGTAAGACTGATGTTTTGTACTCGCACCATTTCATCAACCCCCATTTTATTTTCGATAACCGTGATTTTTGGGAAGTTTTCGTAATCAAGGCCTGAGAAGATTTCGTCCACATACATTTTAGCAATGCGGCGTGGAGTATCTGCCAAGCTGTCGTCGGTTAGGTCGAGTGACATTAAGGTCAAAATTTCACGCATATGGTGTTCAATTTTAACTTTACGTTGTTCAGGCGTGGAAGTTTTTGGCAGCATTGGGGTTTCTAATCCGCGATCTTTTAACGCTGCTTGTACTTTTATTGCGGCTTCACTGAGTGCCATATATCCTCCAACAACTCTGTTATATTGCTGTCATTATACCTTAAAAAACCTTATGACGTGTATGTCATAAGGGGGATGGAGAATAGCGTGTATTGTTATAAATTAACACTATAGGTGATAAAAATAGTAAATAAAAAAAGCTGACATCTTTCTTTAAGAGCAGATTTAAGTTGTATTAAATAAAGGTGATTACGCTTTTATGTTTAGATTCTCTTTAAGAAATATGAGCATTTTGGGGTAATACCAATCCTATTAAATATGTGATCTTTCAGCGGGAGTTCAAAGTGCTGTAGGCAAGGCAGATGATTGAAGCGAATAGTGATCCTCGGTAACAAGCTCCTGCGTTACTCTACCTCCAGCATCT
>NZ_JBSQBN010000039.1:0-34341 GCF_053850585.1 Shewanella sp. A22 | reverse complement strand
TTATGCTTCGTTAGATGCTTTCAAAATACGACTGCATGGTCTATTTTTTCCATAAAAAATAACACATTCCCACCATCCATGGCGGTCAGATGCTGGAGGTAGAGTAACGCAGGAGCTTGTTACCGAGAATCACTATTCGCTTCAATCATCTGCCTTGCCTACAGCACTTTGAACTCCCGCTGAAAGATCACATATTTAATGAGATTGGTATAACTAACGTTTAGAGGGCCAAGGTAAATTTTCAGGTAATTGCCATTGATTACCCATCAGTTGTTGGCACTCGGTTAATGTAAAAAACTCGCCCAATAGAGGCTGTTGTTGAAAGGCATACTCTTGACCCAAATAATTGAAATGCAAACTATAAGCATGTAAATAACATCTATCACTAAGTTCTCCGCCGTAAAGTTGGTCGCCTGCAATGGGAACACCGATACTCGCTAAAGCCACTCTAAGTTGGTGGGTTTTACCACTCAATGGTTTCAGTAAATACAGCCGCTTACCTTGAACAATATGTTGGCTAAAAAACTGTGTTACCGCAGGGTTTTCAGTGGTTCGTAACAGTTTAAACATACTGCGTCGCGACTTAGCCATATCGCCAACAATCCAACCTTGCTTCTTTTTAGGCTTACCTGTAGCTATCGCTAAATAATATTTTTGGACTTTATGCTCAGTGAACATTTGGGTGAATACATTAGCCGCTTGAGGAGATTTAGCCACAATAAGCAAACCCGATGTGGGTGTATCGAGGCGATGAACGGGGTAAAGTTTATAGCCTAAATCGGCTTCGGCTTGTGCAATAACACCAGCACTTCCATCTTGACTATGGAAATGCACATTAGCAAACTTGCTGATAACAATAAAATCGACTTGATCACTGATCACTTGGTACATAGCTTACTCAACAATAATTAAAGAGGAGCTTAGGGAGATTATTTAAAATGAATACTCACCAATAAACCAGGGTGATTATCGTGTAATGAAATAGTCGCCTTATGACGCGAAAGAATTGCTTTTACCATAGATAAGCCTAAACCCGTTCCTTTGTAATGACGACTAGGGTCTAAACGGACAAGACGATCGAATACTCGCTCTTTATCTTCATCAATAATTCCCGGTCCATTATCACTAATTTGAATATGTTTACCATGCTGCTTAATAGCGATTGTGGCACCGTCAGGTGAATATTTTATCGCGTTATCCACTAAATTGAACAACGCTTGAAATAATAAATACTTATCGCCATTAATATACACGTCGTCTTGTAAACTAATACTCAATTTTTGATCATGACTTTCTGCAATAACGTCAGCCATTTCAAATAAATCCTGACAAATTTGCTGCAAACTCACTGGCTGCAAGTCGAGCATTTGCTGACCTTCTTCGATGCGCGTTAACGATAACATTGCATCAAATGTGCCTAAACAATGGTCTAACTCTTCCAACAACTCAGCCGTAGCGTCAGCTAGCTCAGACGCAGGCTTTTGCGATAGTTGTTCAATACCTATGCGTAAATGCGATAACGGTGTACGTAAATCATGGGCAATATTATCTGTCACACCACGCACAGCACGTAAATTTTGCTCTAGGGTGTCAAGTACCAAGTTAAATTGCCGCGCAAGCATATCAAATTCATCTTGGCTTTCGCTGACTGGCAGGCGTGTTTCGTAATGTCCCGATTCAATTTGTTCACTTAAACGATTATATTCGACCAGTCGTCTAAGGATGGCTTTGGAGAAAATGTAACCCAAAGCCAATGTTAAACCCAAAGTAAATGCGACGGCCCAAAATGCAGCGTTAATAAACTTCTCTATTAATGTTGCTAAATGATCGGTTCGTGTTGCAATAAGCACGGGGCCATAACGAGTAATAACTAACCCACCGGTAAGAATGTGCAGCTTGTCTGGGCCACCAGTAAAAATAGGAAAGTCTTTCGTTTCGGGGAGCTGTGGCATATTTTCAGGTAAAAAAGTCAGCGCCCCCACCATATCAACACTATTGCGCCAAGCAATCAGGGCAGTTTTAGGATCAGCAGCACGAATTTGTGCAGCAAAACTACGACGATTAACCGTTAACGCTAATTGTTGATAGCGCTGCATTTCTGCTGCAAGGTGTTTATCTACCTGATTTTGTTGCTCAATTACCAACTGTCGATAAAGGCTGAGCACCAACATAACAATGAGTATTGTTACTAAGGTTGAAAATATCAGCGTGATCCGCCACGCACTACTTTGGTAAGGCTTAATGCCTTTTGCAAAGGCGATAACCAGCCCCTCTTACCGTTTCAATTAATTCACCGTGTCCAAGTTCTTCAAACTTGCGACGTAATTTGGCAATGTGTACGTCAATCACATTGGTGCGAGGGTCAAAATGGTAGTCCCACACAGCTTCAAATAATAGTGTGCGGCTAATAACTTGGTTAGGATGTTCCATTAAATACTTAAGTAACTGGAACTCTTTTGGTTGCAGCATTAACTCGCTATCATCGAGTGTCACTTTACGGGTTAACAATTCCATCTTTAAACTACCCACTTCGATGTCTGTTGCTGCGGGTTCGACGATGTTACGCTGAGCCAGTTTCTCTGCACGGACTAATAGTTCGGCAAAGGCAAAAGGCTTAGTCATGTAATCATCACCGCCAGCACGCAAGCCTTTTACGCGCTCATCCACATGACTTAGTGCCGACAAAATGAGTACAGGGGTTTTATTACCACTGGTACGTAAAGCAGATAATAATGTTAAGCCATCAAGCTTGGGCAGCATGCGGTCGAGGATCAGTAAATCATATTGGTTATGTTTTGCTAGCGTAAGCCCTTCTTGACCATCTGTGGCGCTATCAACCTGATAATTCTGAGCAGTAAATCCATCAGCTACATACTTTAACGTAGTAGCATCATCTTCAACCAATAAAATACGCATAGTCATAGAGTCATTAATCCCATTTGAGCAGAGGTAGTGGACGTAGAGTTTCAATATCGAAAGCGATGGTATTTCTACTATCTTGATTGAGTAATTTTAGTTCGAGATAACTAATTGATAAGTCGTGATCTAATTCCGCTTGTGTTAAATATCCTTGTTGATTTTCAATCGCAAGAGTCACTAACTCAGAAAACTTCATATGCTTAGCCTGGAGCATTTTTGCTGCATTGACTTGACCAATATCATCGGTGGCATAAGCAGACGATTTTTCAGCCAGTAATATTCCGTCGACTGCACGATACTCGTATTTACTGATCTGGTGAGTTTCTACGTTAACCATAGAAATTTTATACACCAGCAAGCCTTCTTCAACATCAACATCAAAGTCACAAATTGTGCCTTCATCTTGTTGTTCTAATTGCTTCATGACCGTTATTGGCTTTAAAAATTCACCCTTGTTCAATAACGAGTGCATAGATGGTGTGGCCATCACGGCACAAGGAAGAAAGCATATTGCTAGCAGCAACCGAACCATCACAAGCCTCTATATAATTGAAAACACTATTACACCACTACTCTACCTAAGAGCGGCCAAAGTCCCAAGAAATCTAAGATTAATAATTGATCATAAAGACCATTTAGCAACATGATTAATTGTTGTTATTGACTCAGAATATGGATCTGATCTGACTTGAGAGCAATCGTTGTTTGAACACCTTCAGCTAATGCCAATTTATGCACCAAATGAGTAGGTACATCGGCATTAATGATAGAACCAATACCGACCACTGATGCGATGACCCGTGATGACTCACCCATAACCAATACTGATTGAATTAACACTTCTAATTTATTGACGCTTTTACACAGCCGGCCACTACTAATAGCATTAAAACGAATACCTTGATTTGGAATAACCCAGCGGATTGATTGACCAACAGTTAATGTCGGTGCGCTGTCGCTGACAATGAGTTCATCACCAAGTGTAAACGTGGTCATATTACGGTCAACATCTTGCGCTACTACTTGGCCGTCAAAAATATTCCTTAACCCCATTTGCCTTGCAACAGATTCATCATTAGGGTGAGATAATACCTCAAACGGTCTACCTTGTTGGAGCATTTTCCCCTGACTAATCAATATCATTTGATCAGCCAATAAAAGAGCTTCATTAATATCATGCGTCACCATGACCACTGGAATAGACAATTGTTGTTTTAAGCGAGCTAACTCTATATATAAGCGTTCACGGGTTTCTCGATCCACCGCAGAAAAGGGCTCATCAAGTAACAAAATCGCAGGTTCTCGCGCTAGCGCGCGCGCAAGCGCAACCCGTTGACGTTGTCCGCCAGATAATTGTGCTGGTAAACGATCAGGTAAACCATGCAAATTAACACGTTCTAACCAGTCTAAAGCACGCTGTTTACGTAATGCTTTTGGTACATGGTCAAGTCCAGAAATGACATTGTCGAGTGCAGATAAGTGCGGGAATAAGCCAAAATGTTGTGGCATATAACCGATATGTCGTTGTTGGGGTGTTAACGAAATGGACTTATTTGCATCAAACCATAATATATCACCACAATGAATATGGCCCTGCTGTGGTATGGTCAACCCGGCAATCATTCTCAGTAAGGTTGTTTTACCGCCACCAGAAGGGCCGACTACCGCTAAAACTTCCCCTGCCCGGCAACTAAAATGCGCTTTAAGTGGAATTGGGGATAATTGTGAAATATCACATATAATATCAGCGCTGTGAGGCACCATGATGCCCTCCTAAACGCTTCGACATACTGGTAGTCAATGCTAACGCACTCACCGCAAACAATAGCAACACCAAAGACATCATTCCTGCGGAATCAAAATCGAATGCCTGCACACTATCATAAATTGCTATCGAAATGGTTTTGGTTTCACCAGCAATATTACCACCCAGCATTAGCACTACGCCAAACTCCCCTAGCACATGAGAAAAACACAATACAACGGCAGTTAATATACCAGGCCATATCATCGGTAATTCTATTCTAAAAAAGATACGCAATCGGCTCATACCGCAACATGCTGCAGCGTCACGAATATCTATTGGGATTGTTTCAAACGCACGCTGAATAGGTTGAACGGCAAAAGGAATATTAACGATGATAGAAGCGATAACCAAGCCAGAAAAATGAAATACCAGTTGTTGTCCGGTTAATTTTTCAACCCATTGACCAATAAAACTCTGATTCCCTAATCCCACCAGCAGATAATAACCAATCACCGTTGGCGGCAACACCAACGGCACCATAATTAAAGCCTCAAGCCATGATTTACCGTTAAACTGACGAAAAGCTAATTCTCGGCCAACCAGCACCGCCAACGGAATTAATAGCAATACCGTAAAACAACTCAGCTTGGCCGATAACCACAGAGCTTGCCAATCCATTAGTCAGTCTTCTTCTGTATGGCCTTGGGTAAATTAAACCCAAATTGAATCAATATTTTCTGCGCATCGGGTGATTGCATATATTGATAAAAGCGTTCTGCGGTTTCGGAAGCATGGGGCATTAATGCCATCCGTTGATTGAGAGGTTGATATAATGAATCAGGAATTACCACATAATCACCACGCTTTAAAAACTCAGGGTTCAACACCAAGGATAACGGGACGATACCACCTTGAGTCGATCCACTAATAGTGAACTGAGCAGCTTGTGAGGCATTCTCACCTAGGATTAAAGTCGGTTGTATCGCATCCCATAAACCTTTTGCTTTTAACACTTCACGAGCTCGCTCACCATAAGGAGCATGATCTGGATTAGCAATCGCAAAACGCGACAGTTTAGCATCATTCAGCAATTGCCCGACCCCTACTAATTCTGGGTCCAAAATCAGCGGCGATGCCTTAGGTGCGGCAAGAGCAAGGCGACCGACGGCATAAATGATGCCCTCATTTTGAGTAAAGCCAGCTTGATATAAATTATCAATATAAGCCTCGTCAGCACTGAGCATCATCTCAAACGGTGCACCATGTTTAATTTGAGTAACAAAATTACCCGATGAACCATAACTTATCCGCAAAGCCAAACCGGTTTGTTGTTGAAAACGTATCGCTATCTCATCTACGGCAAACTTTATGTTGGCAGCAGCAGCAATGGCTGGTGTATCACTCGCGACACTGGCTGAACTGACCCCTAACAGGCCAATAATAGCTAACAATGACACAATGCCACTTCTACGAAGTGGGTGATAACAGGAAAAAAGTATTTGGATAATAGTGATGTTTATGAAAGACATTAAGAGTTTATCCTCGGTATATCTAGCTAGGCAATGTAAGTAAAATGACTTTTACCACATTTTTGCTGCTTGCTGATCGCTGTCGCGTGCTTCAACCCATTTAGAGCCAGTATCACCCACTTCAAGCTTCCAAAAAGGCGCTTTCGTTTTTAAATAATCAATTAAAAATTCACAGGCAGCAAAAGCAGCTTTACGATGCGCACTCGTCACCCCAATAAAGACAATTTGTTCGCCAAGCGCCAATGTACCAACGCGGTGAATAATAGTCACTTTATTTAAAGGCCATCGTTCACAAGCTTGTTGGCTAATTTGCATTAATACCGATTCTGTCATTCCAGGGTAGTGCTCTAAGGTTAAATCGGTCACTGCGCTGCCATCATTGAAATCACGCACTTTACCGACAAAATTAACCACCGCACCGTCTTGATTATCGCAGGCCAGCAGCGCATATTCATCTGCAACATTAAAGTCTTCGGTGTGCACTCGCACCATGATTTGATTATTCATTCTAACCTCCTGTCACGGGAGGGAAAAACGCAACTTCATCACCATCTTTTACAGGAGAATTCCACTGACTCATGGTTTGATTTATAGCCACCAGCAGTTTATCTGATGCCAATACTTTAGCCCATTTATCATCTGTCGCGGCTAAGGCTGCACGTAAGGCTTCGGCGGTATCGATATTATCGGCAGTATGTTCAATTTTAGCGGTGCCTAATAATTCGCGGATTTGAGCAAAAAATAACACTTGGATCATAGTGGTCTCTCAATGCATTTATTTAACAAACATATTGGGTGTACGTTAGCTTTTATAAGCCAAATTAGGCTTGAAAGTGACCCGATTTTCCGCCACGCTTTTCAAGCAAACGAACCTGAGAAATAATCATATCTTTTTGTACCGCTTTGCACATATCGTAAATCGTCAATGCCGCCACAGAGGCCGCCGTTAGAGCTTCCATTTCAACGCCCGTTTTACCCGACAACTTACACAAACTGGTAATACGAACACGATTATGTTCAGGTTGAGCCTCTAGATCTACTTCTACTTTAGTTAGCATTAGTGGATGACATAAAGGAATTAAATCTGAGGTTTTCTTCGCGGCTTGAATGCCCGCTATTCTCGCGGTGGCAAACACATCACCCTTGTGATGGCTGCCATTCATTATCATCGCCAAAGTATCGGGTGCCATATCAATAAAAGCTTCGGCACGGGCTTCGCGTTCGGTGACGGCTTTTTCAGTTACATCAACCATATGGGCATTGCCATCGGCGTTAATATGGGTAAAACGATTGCTCATACTTTTACAGCCTTAATAAAATTCAATGTCTACCGACTGAGCGTCAATGACATTATGGGTGTCGTATTAGTTTGATTAGTATTAAAATGGCTTAACCACCAATAGAGGCAAGGTGTTGAGTCACACCTGTGATACCTTGATGCAAATAATGAGTTTCTTTTTTCTGCGCTAACTGACCATGTAAACGGCTAATTAATTCATCTCGCTGAGAGGCATCTTGCAATAAATCACGCAAATCGACGCCATTTTCAGTAAATAAACATAAATGTAACTTACCTTTTGCAGAAACGCGTAAACGGTTACAGCTGGCACAAAAGTTCTTCGCATAAGGCATGATTAAGCCAATACGACCTCGGTAATCTGAATGACTGAAGTTTTGTGCAGGACCATCATCAACATCAGGCAGATCATACAACCAGCCTTCTCGTTCAAGTTGTTTTTTAATCTCCACGCCCGCGAGATGATGGGCGTTAAAATAATCATGACCTAAACCAGTTTCCATCAACTCAATAAAACGTAAATCAATGGGTGTATTTTTAATCCAATGTAAAAAACGCGGTAAATCTTTATCATTAAGACCTTTTAACAACACGGCATTAATCTTGACTCGCTCAAACCCAGCCTCAAGAGCGGCATCAATACCACGCATCACTTGGTCGAATTTATTTTCACCGGTAATTTGGTAAAACATTTTAGGATCTAAACTATCAACTGACACATTAATGCGTCGCAGCCCAGCGTCATACCATTCTTTAGCATGCTGTTGTAAGCGATAACCATTAGTTGTCATGGCCACTGTATTAATATTAGGGTTATCGGCAACAATCCGCACGATGTCGGTAAAGTCTTTACGAAGTGTGGGTTCGCCACCAGTGATACGAATTTTTTGCGTGCCTACTTCACCAAAACCGGCAACTAAATTGTCAATCTCGTTGAGAGTTAAAAACGTAGGTTTACCGTCTGGGCGATAGCCGTCGGGCAAGCAATAAGTACATTTGAAGTTACACACATCAGTCACAGACATGCGTAAATAATGAAAACGTCGACCAAAACTGTCTTGTAATTGGGACATGTTAACCTTTCCAAGTGTGGGAGGTAAGTGCATTTCTTTACTCACCCCGGTGGCAAAATTACCACGGCTAACTGCCCGTATCATTGACTTAGGGCAAAAAGCTCGGAGAACCGTCAGATCTAATTATAGGCCTATTTGCTATTTTACAAATACCCCTTTAGGTTAATATCTTAACAAAAAAGATTATCTGTTAACGATTTGTGACTCGACTCACGCTGACAAGATTGCGTTTGCTACTGTGACAAAAGTAAATTTTGCGGTAAGGTAAGTAAAAGGATAAAACGATCGTTTACTTATCGTTATATAAAAACAATAAACCCGCGATGAACGGGAAACTTTGAAAGGTGAGAACATGGAACGCGAGTCAATGGAGTTCGACGTAGTAATTGTCGGTGCAGGCCCTGCAGGTTTAGCTACCGCTTGTCGTTTAATGCAAATATCTAAAGATGCCGATAAAGAGATCACCGTTTGTGTGGTAGAAAAAGGCTCTGAAGTTGGTGCTCATATATTGTCGGGAGCCGTATTTGAACCTGATGTACTGGATGAATTGTTTAGTGATTGGCGTGACTCGGACATTCCCCTAAACACTAAAGTTACCCATGATGAAATCTATCTGCTTAATTCAGAAACTAAATCTCGTTTAATGCCAAATAGCTTAGTCCCGAAGACTATGCACAATAATGATAACTACATTATCAGTGTGGGTAACTTAGCACGCTGGTTGGCAAACAAGGCGGAAAGCATGGGAGTAGAGATTTTCCCGGGTTTCGCTGCTAGTGAGTTGTTATTTAATGATGACAACAGTGTGAAAGGTATTTTAATAGGTGACATGGGTGTTGGAGAGAATGGTCAACACAAAGACAGCTACATGCCTGGTATGGAGTTACATGCTAAATACACAGTATTTTCAGAAGGCTGCCGTGGCCACCTTGGCAAACAACTTATTCAAAAGTATCACTTAGATAATGGTAAAACGCCACAACATTATGGTTTAGGGTTTAAAGAAATTTGGAAAATTCCCGCCGAACAACATCAACAAGGCAAAGTGGTCCATACTGGTGGCTGGCCTTTAGTGAATGGTTCATCTGGTGGCGGATTTTTATATCACATGGATGATAACCAAGTCGCCGTGGGATTAATTATCGATCTCAATTATAAAAACCCTCACCTCAGTCCATTTGATGAATTCCAACGCTATAAAACGCATCCCGTTATCGCTAAAACATTAACGGGTGGTGAACGCCTAACCTACGGTGCACGAGCCATCGCCAAGGGTGGACTCAATTCCTTACCCAAAATGAGTTTCCCTGGCGGCTTAATTATTGGTTGTAATGCAGGAACACTTAACTTCGCCAAAATCAAGGGCACTCATACCGCCATAAAGAGTGGTATTATTGCAGCAAAAACCTTAGGTGAAGGCCTCATTGCTGGCATCGACGGCGGTAAAGATCTCGACTGCTTCCAACAACGCTTCGAAGAAAGCTGGTTACATGATGAACTATTCCAATCACGTAATTTTGGCCCTGCATTACATAAATTTGGAACATTATTAGGTGGGGCTTTTAACTATATAGACCAAAATTGGTTTGGTGGTAAGTTTCCTGTCACCTTCAGAGATACAACACCAGACTATGCCACAATGGGCTTAGCCAGTGATTACAATAAAATTGATTACCCTAAACCTGACGGTAAATTAAGTTTTGATAAATTATCGTCAGTTTATTTATCGAATACTTTTCACGAAGAAGACCAGCTATGTCATTTACGTTTAAAGGACCAAAGCATTCCTATTTCAATCAATTTAGTTAAATATGATGAACCGGCTCAACGTTACTGCCCTGCCGGTGTTTACGAAGTCGTTGAAGAGGCTGGTGACAAAAAGTTTGTTATTAATGGTCAAAATTGCATTCACTGTAAAACCTGTGACATAAAAGATCCAAGCCAAAATATTACTTGGGTTACGCCAGAAGGCGGTGGTGGGCCAAACTACCCCAACATGTAATCTTATTACAGCCTGTCGTTATTTTATTGGCTACTGTCAAAAAACGCGCCCTAAATAGTGGTGCGTTTTTTTTGTTTTATCGACTATCATTAATCGCATAAATTAAAACAACCTACACCCAAAAACGATTTTGCTTACTGAATTAACTTAAGAGCAAAATAACTTTAAATTGATTGTCATGTTTTCAGTATATTTTAATGATACTCCCTAGAGGCTGTTGTAAATGAATACATTTAATACCCTTACCATTAAGCAAAAAATCTTGCTTACGGTAACTTTAGCCGTGCTTTTATCAACAATATTAGTCGGACTGCTCAGCCAGAGAAGTGCGAAACAAATCGTAGAACAACGAATGCTTAACTCGGAAATGCCGAGTTTATTAATGCAGATTCGTAATGAAGTAGACCTAGAAATTAGCAGCTTAATGCAAGCGTCAAAACAGCTAGCGAACAGTCGAATGTTGCTTCAATGGTTGCAAAATGATCGTCCTGCCGAGCAAGAAAGCCTCGTGATAGCAGAACTGAATGACCTAAAAGATCAATACGGCTTGGCTCAAGCATCCTATGCAGATAGAGAAACTGCCGCTTACTATAACCAAAATGGTTTTCTACGAATATTAAACCAACAACAAGATGCTTGGTTTTTTGACTTTAGAGATAGTACACAAGAGCGAATGTTGACTGTCTTTACCGAAGAAAATGGTGAGGTCAAACTCTATATTACCTACCAACAAACTGATGGCCGTGGCTTAGTGAGTTTAGGTAAATCGTTAGATGATATGGTTAATTTACTGGCTTCATTTAAAATAGAAGACACTGGGTTTGTATATTTAGTTGATACTCATGGTGACGTAAAACTGCATCAAGACACTAATAAAATAGGTAAAACAACACTTAGCACTCTTTACCCAAATGCCAACACAGGCCCACTATTGAATAAAAATGACTTTAATCTAGTCAAAGCTGATGTCGATGGTCAATCGATGTTAATTGCCAGTAGTTATATTAAATCAATGGATTGGTATTTGGTTGCTCAAGTACCTGAAGCAGAGGTCTTTGCGCTATTACAAGAGTCTGCTTATCAGATTTTATTGTGGACAATTATCATCGCAGCAGTATTTATCGCCATTTCAATCTTTGTTGCTGGTTCGGTTAGTCGTCCTATTGCACAAGTTGCAGAACTGTTTCGCAACATTGGTGAAGGTGAAGGCGATTTACGCCAAAGACTACCCGTTAATGGAAATGATGAAATAGCACAACTCGCTCGTGGGTTTAATAGTTTCATCAGCAAAATCCAAGATACCGTAGCCGAAGTTGCCAAAACGAGTGAGCAATTAGGTTTATCGGCGCTTGATGTATCAAACCAATCCCATCAAACGCTGGATGATAGCCAATTACAAAAAGATCGGACCATCATGGTTGTCACTGCAATTAATGAAATGGGGGCTACCGTCAACGAAATTGCCACCAGCGCAGCACAAGCAGCTGTCACTGCACGCGATGCAGATACCGAATCTGTTGATGGCCAAAAAGTCGTCACTCGTGCACGTTCAACAATTAATCAACTTTCTAAAGATGTAGAACAAGTTGGAGACGTGATTGAGTCTTTGGCCACACACACCAAATCGATTGGCAGTATTTTAGATGTTATTCGCGCAATTTCAGAACAAACTAACTTATTGGCACTAAATGCCGCGATTGAAGCCGCTCGCGCGGGTGAGGCTGGCCGAGGTTTTGCTGTCGTTGCAGATGAAGTGCGTAACCTCGCGTCACGAACAGCAGCATCAACCAACGAAGTACAAAATATGATTGATAAATTACAATCCGAAACTGGCCGAGCAGTAAGTGCAATGGAACAATCTCGTAGTCGTTCTCGTGAAGGGGTGGCCGCTGTGGATGAAGCAAGCCAATCATTGAGTGGCATCAGCGAACGCATTGCACTAATTAGCGACATGAACATTCAAGTGGCAGCCGCAACAGAAGAGCAATCTACTGTAGTAGAAGACATTAATCGTAATGTAACGGAAATCAACGATATTACTCAGCGTACAACCAATACAGCCCATGCAGCTGCAAATGCAAGTAAATCACTAAACCAACTTGCAAGCCGACTTGATTCTCTCGTAGCTCGCTTTAAAGTGTAACGCTATTATACAAACTAAAACGCCACTTATTAAAGTGGCGTTTTTTATGGATATCATTCGCTATTGCAACGCGCTTTGGGTCTTACAATCCACGGAATATGGAATAAGAGATCAAAAGATCATCATCAACACTCAGTTACTAATTGTTATGTGTTTTACTCACAAAAAAATTGATGAAACAAGCAAAGTAAAGGGCTATTTTAAAGACGTTTGTTATCCCTTCTTCAGGTTACTTAAGAAATTTAATAGTGAGTGGATATTGGTAAGCAATGCCATCACTGGCTTTAACAATTGCTATAATCGTGCAAATAACATCAAACAATGCCAGAGCCGCCAGCAGTAATACACCCACACCAACCAAAATCAATATGGCCGACACCGTGGCATAAATGCATATACTCAATTTGAAATTTAGACAATTTTTACCGCACTGGTTTGCAAATTCAAACTCATCTCGTTTCATTAACCAAATAATTAATGGTCCGAGTATGCTGCCGAGTGGAAAAACATAACCAGCAAAACTAGCGGCGTGGATTAATAGCCCCATATCTTTGGCTTGTTTGTTCACTTCGACGACGGGTGTGCTCATTTGATAGTCCTTATAGTGTTGCTTTTATCGTATTGAGCTTAATTAACTGGCACTGCCATATAAGCGCATTGTCCAATTTTCTATACTTTGCAGTTCGAGTCGACGTTGCAATGAATTAACCCAACTTTGTGCTAAGCCTTCACATGCAAGCAATGTCTGATATTGCTCCGCATCAAACTCAGCTAAGAAATAAATCTGCATGGCTTTCGCTACGCTGATATCGGTTTTTCTCTCGAGTAAGACAATACTGTCTCGAGGGCGAATATCGCCTTCAGACAACACCCGATAAAACCAACCACACATTCGACTTTCTTGCATGGCTAAAGCAAATTTAGGGTGACTAAATTGTAAATTTAGCTTAAAACAAGGTGATCGAGGCTGAGTCACTTGCAAGGTGACATCGCCAATTTGCACAATATCACCTATGTTAATTTGAGTTTCATTTAATCCAACTGTACTAATATTTTCACCCATTGAAGGCGCATCACGAAATGTTGGCATTAAATCCCAACGGCGGTATTGTCCATAATGCTCCCGAGGGAAATGATGCAACACTCTATCAAGCCCACCATGATGCTTAGAGTCTGCCTCATTATTACCCACCACGTGATCAAATTGCACTGTAAGCTGTTTCACGGCATGCTTTTGGTTAATACAACTGGCAACACCATTATGCATTTGCACCTGATCACCTAAATAAAGTCCAGAAATACCACTAACCAATCGTTTACTCATCCTGCAAGCCCTTGCTTAAGCGTTAATGCATAAAGTTAATATACTCAATTTTCAGTTAAAAAAAAGCCTTACTCGAAGAGTAAGGCTATAAAAGAATGGAAGATAATACTGTAAAAATAATAGCTAAGAACGATCTCAGCCATGAGACAAGCAAAGTCTATTTAGACAAACTCATCATAAAGGCCAACAATGACACTAAAATGACAAACCAATATTATTAGCTTTACCCGAACATGCACCCAACAAACATAATATTAATCATCGACATTGACTAAATAGCGTTTCAACGATTCGCCTGGAATTGAGCTTTGTGTCGCGACAGCAAATGACGCCCACAGCGCACCTTCATGCATAGCATCAATAATCGACATCTGTTGGCATATCCCATGGATCACTCCTGCGGCATAAGCATCACCCGCCCCCGTCGTATCGACCACCTCAGCAATCACAGCAGGCACATGTTGTTCGCCATCAGAGCTGTAAACAGTCGCGCCTTGTTCACCATCGGTAACAATAAAATATATTAATGATTCACCAGCAATGGATTTAGCAAACAACCATGGTGTGCTATTACAACGACCTTGCATATCTGTAATTGAAGCTATCAACACATGGCAAGGGCGATGGCGCTCATCTTTAGCTAATTGCGATATCACTTTGCATTGAGGGTTAGATGCAATAGCATTTGCCGCCCAAACACCCGCACCTTTTGCTGATGAGTTAATATAAAAAGCATCCCAATGTTGCCAATCGGGTGGCGCAGGAAGCTCAAAAATAGGCCGTTGTGGTCTAATAATGGTACGCTCACCATCGGGTGTCATTACCAATAACATTTCGCAAGTATTACCCTCAAAACGATGCACCAAGCGACAATCAAGCCCCAAAGTACTCGCCTTAGCTAAAATCCAATCACCAATCTCATCACTACCTACTTCGCTCACCAAAGACACATTGTGATTAGCCCACACTAAACCCAAACCAGTATTGGCTCCACCGCCGCCTAAACGCAGCCCACCGTCTTGATAATGAAATCGACCACCGGTTTGCAGTGGTTTATCGAGACGTAAAATACGGTCACAATTAATGTTGGCAAGCAAAAGAATATTGGCCATGCAACTCACCCAAAAAATAGCTAAAAAGAACCTTGAGTATAATACCAATCACGTTAATTATCTGTACCGTTTAGAACGATTTAAAGCGTTCAACTCAAGACACGTCAATGGTGTAATAATCCTCTTGTAAATGAAAGGAACACTCGCGGTATCAAGCATAATAAAAAGGCCGTGATAATCACGGCCTTAAATTGCTCATCACAAGACAAGATTACATATCTGTATCGGTCAGTGGTTGACGCAATTGGGCGCGCACATTGTCCATGCCAGAATAAAACTCCTTCATCATCAAAAGTCCTAACATTTTTCCATTATCGGTCACAATCAATTCATCAGGGTTTACAGGATCATTTTTAAGGGCGCCCATGGCTTTCATTGAGGCCATTTCTTTAAACAGAGCGGTGTCTAAATTAACGTTAAAAGTATCACGGAAATATTGACGCGATAAGCGCCCTGAAAACATCCCCAATAAGAAACGATATTGCATCACCTCTTTTAATTGATACTTTTTCTGTTGTTCAACTGCCATGCGCCCTTCAGCAATGCGTTGTTGATATTTTTTCAGAGAGAAGGTGTTCACATATAACGTATCATTTAAAAAACTAAATGACCCCGAACCCACACCAAGATATTCATCATAATCAATTACATACTCGTCAAATCCTTCATCATTCGTTTTACCAAATGCCCAAGCTGATAGTTGTGTATATTGCCCTGTTAAACGATTTAAAATTTGACGGTACTGATTAACCATTTCGCCATGAGGTGCTGCTAAATTATTTTTAACACTCTTACGGGTTTGGTGGGTAACCATCAGTGGATAAGTGGTAATTTGACGTGGATCGAGCTTAGAGGCCATTTCAAGATCAGACTGAATAATCTCATCAGTTTGACCACGAAAACCAAAAATCAAATCCACATTGATAATAGGAAACAGCTCTTTAGCCGCCATTATACGGTCAAAGGTTTGTTGACCAGAGCCAAATTTGTCTAAGCGATCGGTCATCTTCAAAATGCCATCGTCAAAGCTTTGTACCCCAATCGACATTCTGTCGACTAGCCCTTTTAGTTGCTTAAACTCAGGGTTGGCTAAATGTTGCGGGTCAGACTCACAAGACACCTCTTTAATGCCAGGAAACAAGTTTTTTGCATGTTCTATGGTGCGAGCTAACTCATCTTCCAACACCGTGGTCGTGCCGCCGCCAATGTACATTGACTCAAACTCATAACCTAAATCTTTGGCCATTTGCATTTCTTTGCGCAGTGCAGCAAAGTACTCCCGCGCTTTGTCTTCGCGGAATAAAAAACGGTGAAATGTGCAAAATGAACACAAAGTATGGCAAAACGGAATATGCGCATACAACATGTATTTTTTACCTTCAACAGGCTTAGGCATGCGATCAGTCGAAATAGTGTCAAGACGTAGATTTTTATCCACATAAAACTGCATAACCCGCTCCATCGAACTGATCATCCAATTGGGTACGGTAATATTAGACTGATAAGGTTTAATCAACTCTTGGCTGGCTGATTGAATAATTGAAGACATAAAAAATCCTAACTGAATGAAGCCCTGAGAGCAAAACCATTGATATAAAGCGCTAGACGCAAACGCACACAATAAGCAGATAGCCAAAATATCACTTTAGATATAGCTAAAACGTGAACTAGCTAATAGATATGCAAACTAGCATGGATAACGCGACCCATTTGTTAAGCAGATCATGTTTTAGACACTGCTGTTAAGTCTCAAACAAAAGAGTTTAATGGCTTGTAAATAAAGTAAATTAATTAGCATCAACAACCAAAGCCTGATGCGCATTAAATCAATGCAGGTAAACCGGAATGAATAGATATTAAGCATCAACCAATTTAAATGAAATCATAAACAAGGTTTGCTGATTAGGATACACAGCTTGAATAAGCTGCTTTAGCTCAACTAATGGCAAGCTTTCTTGGGTGGCATGAAACTCATTAATATCCTTAAATGCTAATGGCTCAACCGCCAAAATAATGATATCGCATACCTTAATATGGTTTTCGAGCGTAAACACTTCAACCTGGCTGCCGGGCTGGTAATGATTTTCGCTGGCATCACGAATGGTAATTGTCTTCAGCCCTGATGCAACTAACGGCGTTAAAAACTCAAAAAAGGTCATTTCCGTAGGGGCAGTCATCAATGGTAACCTTAATAAAAACATTACGTACCCACTAAGAGCACATTCGTTAAATTCAAATTTGAATTATAACCTAGCGCACTCGCCAGGGCTTTGATCAAAGTAGCGCTTAAATTCACGACTAAATTGAGCCGTACTCTCATAACCCACTTGGGTTGATACTTCTTTAACTTTTAGATTTTGCAGTTGCAATAACGCTTTGGCTTTATTGAGGCGAATCTTTTTTAAATATTGAATGGGTGATGATGCGGTCACTTCTTTAAAACAACGATGAAATGCCGACGGACTCATGTTAACTAAGCTTGCTAACGTGTCTACTTCAACCGACTCACCATAATGTTTATGAATATAGCTAAGGGCCTTTTCAACCCTCGATAAACGAGTATGACTCAACGACAACGCATAAAGCGGAGCAGCATTTGGTGAATCCAATAGGCGATATAACAACTCAAGCACTAATGCTTCGCCCATTACTTTGGCTTCTAACGGCGACTGTAAGGCTTGTAATAATCGAATAACGCTGCAATCCATATCTTCAGTATTATCAGAAACAAAAAAACCAGTCTGACGAGATTCGTTTAAATTTTTGGGAATTTGATGATGCTCATCCATTAAACGAATAATGTAATTTAGTTGCACTAAATCTATATCTACCATCAGCACCAACACAGGCTCTTCAATACTGGCAAAGGTTTCACATTCTACTGGCAAGGGGACTGTCATCACTAATGAGCGCTGGCGGTCGTAGTCGAAGGTTTGGTTATCAACATAAACCCGCTTTTTACCTTGTCCGACAATAAGTACACCTTGTGAATAGCACATCGGTCCGCGCGCGCCATATTGCGAACTACGAAACACATGAACACCGGATAAATGCGTTTTATTAACCCCTTCTTTTGGGGCAAGCTGTGCCATTAATGTTGCGATTTCACTCATCACTTTCACCTCAAAAAATATGACGCTAATAATACCAAAAAAGCACTAAAAGGTATTAAATTTAATAAAAAAACATCATCCTTAAACAATAAAGATAGGAATAGGCATGAAGACGGTAGTTATATGTATGTTTATTTTGACTCAAAGGGCTATCATAACCACATGATTTATTATCGCTGTTGTATATAAACAATTCATATACACAATCAGCCAACTATTTGTTTCACCGCTAAACCAAAAGGCACCAATTATGCTTAATTTTGATTATCGTAACCCTACTCATGTTGTTTTCGGTAAAGACCGTATTGCAGAGTTAGACCAACTTGTTCCAGCCAATGCGCGAGTATTAATCACTTACGGTGGCGGTAGCGTGCAACGTTTCGGTACACTCGATAAAGTTAAAGCCGCATTAGGTAATCGCACAGTATTTGAATTTGGTGGCATTGAAGCCAACCCTAAATACGAAACATTGTTGCAAGCTGTAGAAGTTGCCCGTAAAGAAAACATCGACTTCTTATTGGCTGTTGGTGGTGGCTCGGTTATGGACGGCACTAAATTTATCGCATTGGCGACTCAATTTGATGGCGATACAGCCAGCTTATTACATCACGGCTTCACCCCAGTTCCAGTGGCTAATGACAAGGTTATTCCACTTGGCGTTATTGCTACTCTGCCAGCTACGGGTTCAGAAATGAATGCCTTTGCAGTGGTCAGCTATCAAGGTGGTAAGTTCCCAGTAAACCACCCATGTGCCTACCCAACATTTGCCATGCTTGATCCTGAATTAACCTTCAGCTTACCAAAAATTCAAGTGGCCAATGGTGTTGTCGATGCATTTGTGCATGTGCTTGAGCAATATGCAACGTATCCTGTTGATGCCCGCGTACAAGACCGCATGGCAGAAGGCATTATGCGCACCTTAATCGAAATTGGCCCTATCACTGTTGAAGAGCCAACTAACTACGATGCCCGTGCTAACTTAATGTGGAGTGCTACATCGGCCTTAAATGGCATGATAGGCACAGGCGTGCCATTAGATTGGTCTACTCACATGATTGGACATGAGCTAACCGCACTGTTCCATATCGACCACGCACAAACGTTAGCCGTTGTATTACCATCGTTATGGCGCGTATTGAAAGAGCAAAAACACGCTAAACTAGTACAATACGCAGCACGTGTTTGGGATATCACTGAAGGTGATGAAGACAGTCGCGTAGATCAAGCCATTGACAAAACTGAAGCTTTCTTCAATCAAGTTGGCTTACCAACACGCTTACGCGATCACGGTGTAACGCAAGATCAACTCAGTCTAGTAGTTGATGCTTTAGAAGCACATGGTATGACCGCATTATCTGAAAGTGGCAAAGTAGACTTGGCTACCAGCCGCAAGATTTTAGATATGGCGTGGTAATAAATAGTGCTTATCACTAAACGATGAACTCATTCATCGTTTAGACTTGAGTGACTATCAGATACCAAAAAAGGGCTTAGCAATGATATCATTGTTAAGCCCTTTTTGTTTAGGCAAAGGCGCTGCACATTCGTGCTATGGGTGAGACATGATGACGGCTAGCTAAATTTTAACAAGCTTGACTCGAACATTGAAAACTTAACAACATACTAGGGTCTGTTGATCTTTGCAGGTTAAATTTTGTTCGAGATAAAAACAACCTTGAAAGATTAACAGGCCCTAATGCGGAGTAACGCTTGAGAATAGGTTCATTATCACTACACCTGCAAGAATTAACGTCATCCCCACTAGCGCACCTACATCTAATTTTTGCCCATACATCACCCAAGCAATAGCCGTAATCAATACAATCCCAAGCCCAGCCCAAGTGGCATAAGCGATACCAACAGGAATGTTTTTTAACGCTAACGATAGAAAGTAAAAAGACAATACATAGCCAACAACAACAACAATTGAAGGTACCACTCTTGAAAAACCATCGCTTGCTTTAAGCGCTGACGTGGCAACAACTTCAGTTAAAATAGCCACACTTAAAAATATCCAACTTTTCATTTTTGCTTTCTACACAGATAAAACAGCCGCGCAGTATAAAGATTAAACAGTAATAAGCAAAAAAAAAATTCAGCCAAGCACCATTGGTCACACTACGGCAAAATTCATCCTCAAATTCAACAGGCTCTATAAATAGAGATGGAGAGTAAAAGCAAGCTTATACCCCCATTTCAACTGCTTTTTTAGGCGTAAAACTACTGCCGATAGAAGCGATTATCACGAGACATATAGCGGCCCACTGCAACAAGGTCAATTGTTCACTTAAAATAACAAAACCCGCTAATGCCGCAATGGCAGGCTCTAAACTCATCAGCACGCTAAAAGCCTGTGTCGGCATATTTCTAAGGGCTATCATTTCTAAAGAATAAGGTAAGGCGCTAGATAACACCCCAACCAATAACCCAAGCGGTAACACTTCCCAGCTAATTAACGCGATACCTTGGCTCACAGCACCAACAGGCACAAGCACAATGGCTGCCACTGTCATGCCAAGCGTCACAGTAATACCTCCCGAGGCCTGTTTACCCGTGCGAGTACCAAACAAAATATAGCCAGCCCAACAGGCGCCAGCACCTAACGCCATTAATGCACCAACAAGATCAAGGCCTTGTGTGCTAGATAAATCTGGCATCAAAAGTAAAATACCTGCAATGGCACAAGCAACCCAAAACAGATCGCTTTTTCGCTTAGAGCTAAATAAAGCCACAGCCAAAGGCCCCGTAAACTCAAGGGCGACAGCTATCCCTAAAGGAATGCGTTCTATGGCTAGGTAAAACAGAATATTCATCCCTCCTAAACACAGACCATAAATAATAATACTCTGCCAATCTCGACCTTGAGGTAACGCTCTCCACGGGCGAAATACTAACCACAACACCGCAGCAGCAAACCCTAAACGCAAAGCTGTAGTCCCCTCAGGTCCAACCAAAGGAAAAAGTTGCTTTGCTAACGATGCACCGGATTGAATGGTCACCATAGCGAGCAACACACTACCGACAGCGGTCAGAAGTACACGGTTGATTTGCATTTGAAATACGCCTAAAAATGAAAAACCTAAGAGCCGGTATTCTACCTGAGCCAAACTAAGCCCTGCTGCAATTATTGCAGCCAAGCACAGACGTCATACCATTGAGATACAGGTAAGCATAAACCCAAGTTTAACAATCCCATTTTATCTAGAGCTGGCTCTTCCTCCATACATGCATTCATTTAGTAGAAGAGCCCTCACCATTATGTTGTCACACTATAAGGCAATTCCTTGTATTTTCATTCATCATAGGCTTATGTTATTAATATGTTAATGGCTATTATGCGTATTTTCCTGCGTAATGTGGATTTAAACAATATCAATGATGGAATTGGGTGGCACAGTGCAAGGACTTACAACTGTTCTATTTATATTACTGCTGTCTATACATATACCGGTAACAACTGCCCTGCCATTTTCTAACCAAGGGATGGCACTGCAAGCCAGCATGATATTGGCACAATGTCAGACCAGAATAAAACAGCAGTCACCTCAAGCTAGTTTGAACTTTTGCAGCCAACAACTTAACGCATTAAACACTGAAAAACATCCTCTTATTGCAGCCAAGCTGCAACTGAGGTTATATGATCTTTACCAAGAGTTAGGTCATAATTCTGCTGCAGAAAAAATACTTGTAGACGTTAAAAACAGCGCTACTTTCACCCAAAATGTCGAGATACAATACCTTTGGTTACGTAAAAAAGCTGCAGAGAAACTCTATAAAAAAGCTTACCTAGAAGCCAAAAGTCTATTCGAACAGGCTTTCAACATTGCTAAAACCGAACACTCTGAAATTTGGTTAGCTAAAAGTTATAATGATCTCGCACTTATAGAGCAATATTTAAATCATTATGCCAAAGCGCTGGGTTACTACCAGAAAAGTTTAGCCATAAAAGAAGCTTTAGGTAATGATTTTTATACCGCAATTACGCTAAATAACCTCGGCCTTATTTATAAAAAATTAGAAAAATATCAAGAATCCCAGCACTATTTTGAACTATCACTTGAGCACTACTTACTTTATACCAGCAATAATGTAGACCTAACAGCCATCAGTTATATGTCGCATTTGTATGGCAACCTTGCTGAAATATATAATATAAACAATGAATTTAATAAAAAGAACTTTTATAGCAACAAGGTGATAGAGGCTTACAATGATAACCTTATTGGCGACGATAGACTTTCAGCATTAATCAATTTAGCCATCATCCATATTAACGCCAATGAATTTACCCCCGCTAATGAAGTGGCACATATATTATCGGAATTTTTAACCCGTGATGATCATTCATTTCATGATGTAATTTATTATTTAAAAGCCCAAATCGCGACTCACCAAAACAACACGTCACAGGCCATAGCGTTTATTGAAAACGCAATGGATTATAGTGATGCAAAACAAGATTCACTGCAAAAAATGGACATCTACCGCTTTGCTAGTGAGCTTTACTATGACAATGGACGCCCTTATGAATCCCTCGTGTATCTAAAGAAATACCAAACCTTACATGAAGCTTTACTTGAAAAAAAATACAGTGAAAATATCAAAGTTATTCAAAGTGACATTGAAAATGAACGGGTACAGCGTGCCTTAGCAGAGGAGAAGGTTACCAGTCAGCAAAAAAGTCAAAAAATTGATAAATTGCTCAGCGTAATCTTGGGGATCACCAGCATTAGTTTACTCGTTGGGTTCGTTGTCAGCTTTTATATTTATAGAAAACGTAAAGCCCAACAGCATTTAATGACCATCATAGAATCCCATAAACAGCAATTATTTTTGTTGTCTAATGACGACACACAAGATCAAGAAGATGACACTCAACAGCAGGTATCAGCTACCCTATCGCCTTCAGAGCTTACAGCCACTTTTGCAAAATTGTTGGTGAACACCATGATTGATTGCATCAGTATTTGGGAAAAAAGCACCAAAAGCAATAAAGTAGAATTGGCCGATAGGAGCCAAATCTGGACAATTTCTATCGACTCAGGTCGCCTCAGAACACGTTCTTTAGATAAATATTTGCATGTCAAAAAATTACCCGACAACCCACGTTGGCGCAATGTGGTAAAAACATGTCACTTTATTTTGTCCGAATGTAATCTGTCCAGCGATGATAGAGCATTATTGACCTCGCACCTTGATCGTATTATGCAGGTAATCAAAAGTGAGTCTCTTGGTGCAAAACAACCATTATACTATTAAGTTTATCCCCCCTTTTTCATTACCGGTTGCAATAGTTTAGCCTTATTTACCCGCTCTCTTACCAATGGTTTAAGCCCCTTTTTATACACACAACTAAATGTTATCCCTTCAGCCAATACATAATCACTTTGCTGTGCCGTTGCAGGGTTGAGCCCCACTAAAAAACTGTTTGGCGCAATAAATTTAGGCATTAGATTATTATTTTCATCTTTAATATTAATCGCGGCATAAGCATTACACATTGATACAGCAACAAGCCCAGCAATATTAATTCTATTCGCCACCGTATTAAGAGAGGGGCTGTTCGTAGATTGTTGCAGTTTATTAAATGGATCTATCACACCATGGAAACCACCATATTCCTCAATTTCTATTTCTGGTTGTTGCAACAGACGAGTTTGCATCGGTTGTGATGCACCATCAGCAACAGCAGCGTGATCATTGTGTAAACTAACTTGTTTACTCAACATCCACCTTTCTATATCAAAGAATTGGGCTCGGTAGTGGTACTGTTTTACGATATCCATTTCACTAAGTTCAAAAGTAACTTCCGTTTTTATTGCTGTATTCACAGGAGTAAGATCATTAAACGCAAGTTGATGAGCAGACACGCTACCAACGCAACTCAGTAGAGTCATTAGGGTTAATGTGTGTTTCATAAAATATCCTTTTTTAGAATGAATGCATCACCTTAAACGCTAAGCATTTCCGTTGTTATAGTCTACAAAATAGTAGGGTAAAATTGGGTAAAACTGAAAACAACCCTATTTTAACCCTCTAACTTTACAGACTTTTTTATCTGACCTGTTAATTTTAAGTCAGCTTAAGTCATTAAGCATGATTCAAACTTTTACCAATCAGAATAAGGAAAGTCAGGATGAGTATACTTAAAAAAACATTAATCAGTTTATGCCTAGTAAGTACATCAGGTATGGCCGCAACAACCCAAATTTCAGCAAACGTAACAGCAGATAATGATTTCATTGTGGTACATTCTCCAGGTAATGGTAGTTTACCTAGTGTGATATATCGCGGCGCAAACGGCAGTGAATGGAAAAAAATCGAATCGTTCACATTCGATATCGATAGCTCGGCACAATCATTAAAGTCTTGCTCAGTGAGTGTGATTGCTTGGGGGGATGGCAAGGTTTCACAAGGAATGGCAGCCATATTCAAAGGCGACAATACTATTTACACAGGGTCAGGGCATTTCAAAGCATATCAGTCAACGACGCCATCGTCCGGCTGGGCACAAACTGGTGGTCCCAATGCGAATCAAATTAATAGTTTGATTACAGGAGCTTTATCTAACGGTCAATCGCCTTATCTATTTCCTGGGTCTGTCGCAGGTGGAACCTCGCCTTGGGGAACAATGAGCTTTCCTCTTGCCAATAACGTTAATAGCAACACTTTCCGTTGGGCATGGTCTACCCATAATCTAGCTAAAAAAACCTACTCTGTCTTTACCGCACCTTGTGACGATATGGTTAAAGCAGAGCCGATTGCGCAGCATATGCCTGGTGAGCATTTCCAGTGTTACGGTGTACAAAAAGCCGACAAACTCCGTGAAGAAACCATCATGATCGAAGATCAATTTGGTAAAACCCGTGCAGTGTTAGGTAAACCGGTATTACTGTGTAATCCCTCGAATAAAATTCACAATGACAAGCGTTATAAAATACAAAACGCACAACGTCATCTAGTATGCTATGACTTCGTAAAACAGAATAAAGTAAAAAAACGCAACCTGCTTATCAATAACCAGTTTGCTCCAGATGAATTAGTCAATGATCAGCGAGAGCTATTTTGCGTACCTTCAAGTAAAAAGCATTTAGACCGAGTTAAACCCAACAAACCAATCAAAAGGGAAATAGGTAGAGCAGAAATGAAGCCATTGAGACATCAATAAAATCGGAGTGACATTTTATTCATTAACGTCAGTGGGGTTACCCACTGATTTTTCATTGTTAAAGCTCTACGGCCTTAATCAAAGATATATTTTTTACAATAATGGCGAGGACAATAATCAGGGTTCAAGTGCGCTTAAGGGCATTGAGCATTAACGTTGCTTGTCCGACGATAGAAACAACGAAAACACCCAATCTTTAATGCCATAACCTAATAGCAATAAAAGTAACGTATACTATTTGGTCATTTAAAATAGCATCAAGTCGCAAAACCTTCTGGCATACTTTCTTGATGACCATTGACTGACAGTTTTTGGATTATTCCTACTTTACTAGGGTAAAGCTCGCTCAAGTCAGACGCCAAACCAGCAACAAAACATGTTCCCGTAAATCCTGGCGCCATAGTACAGCCAAATAATGCATACCGACCGCCGTCATTGAGACACCCCGCCTGCCATACCCCTGCTGGAATAACATACTGAACAAGTTGCCCTTCTAAAGGGTTAGGCCCCATCACAATATCTTCTGTTTTTCCGTCGGGATACAATAAATAAAGTGTAAAAGGGTCGCCACCGTATACATGCCATACTTCGTCATAGTCAAGCTTATGAAAACATGACAAACTTTGAGGCGTATTTGAATAAACCCCAATCATCGCGGTTCCAGCAGGGCCATTTTCTGCCGTTTGCTGGGTGGATCTCCAAGTACTCTTAAATAACGTTCCTTCAACAGGTAACCTGTCAAAGCGATAATGGCGTAATATCGATGCGGTATCAGGATGAACAGGTTTGTTATTAAAACTTTTCAAATCAACCACATCAATAATGGCATCAACATTTAACGGACCATATAGATGCGGGAATGCGTCTTCCTTAAGCGTATCACTCAATAAATTGCCGACCGGAGCTTCGTAACGAAGTTCAGATTGCAATAAGCTAACATCAATGACTAACAGCATCAGATCTTCCGCTTGCGGATAGAAACTGTTTACCACTTCGCCAACCTGATCGTAACGACAAAAATGAATGAACCCATCAGTCTTGATGCTCGGATCAATATATGTCGTTTGCTGTAAAATAGTAGAAACTTGATTGTTGGAGACAATACAAAATACACATGCATCTATCGGTTCGACCATGTTAATCCTTGGTTTTTACTGGCTAAAGCCATTTCAAAAAAGAGTAGATAATGAGAACTTAATTTAAGGTACGCTTTCTCATTGAGTAATGTAACGTCTGTCAATATTCATTTCGACAAATATCGATCAAGAGGGAAACAGCTAAATAATATTACCGATTTAAAACAACAGAAGTTTGATATCAATCAAGTAGAGTATCACTTGTTATTAATACAAGGGACTATTGACCTTTCAAGGTTGTTTTTGCAGCGAATTGTTGGTTATTACTTAAACACGAGCTACAAGACAGAGGCATTGTAGTGTAGTTATTCTACATTAAAAGCCGATAACGCTGTATAAATGACCAACAAACGCTGCCTGGAGGGTTCGGCGAAAAACGGCACTAATTCACTGAATCAAAGTGAGACCAATTCAATTAATTAAGTGATCAATCAGTTTGAGGCACAAGGCAGGCATCGTTATGTGACCTTGGCCATTAGCTACATCTCTTGCTTAATTTGACCATAAGCTAACATAGCAAACAGTCCTGTTCCGCCAATAATGTTCCCTATTAACATTGGTCCAACATGGTGCGATAGCGCAGTGATAAAGTTCATTTCTCCGTTTAATACAAGAGTGAATATCTCATTGGAACCAGCAATAACGTGGGTAAACTCTCCTGCGGCAATTAGCCATGTAAACATCATAATCACCAACACTTCAGACCCTTTTGATGATGGTAACATCCACACTAAAGCTGCAATAAAAAAGCCCGCAGGTATGCCTCGCATTAACGTCTCTGAAGGCGTTAGCTCTGCTAAATGACGTGATATTTGCAGGATAGCTGTTAGGATATCTTCTGTGAGTATACTACCGTGCACGACAATCGCCGCGGTGAAAAAAGTGCCAACAAAATTTGCCGCTAATACTATTCCCCACAAGCGTGCAGTACAAACCAGGCGGTGTTGTGTGGTGTTGGCGAGTAGCGGCAGTACTACTGTTATAGTGTTTTCAGTAAAAAGTTGTAGTCTCGCTAAAATAACCAAGACAAAACCAAAAGTGTAACCAAGGCTTTCAATGACCGACAAATAAGGGTGGTCGGCACCAATATTACTTCGGATAATACCTTCTGCTAAAACAGACGATGAAATACCGATACCTGCAGCAATTCCAGACCACCACAACGACATCAGCGGCCTCTCCAATTCCTCCAAGCCTTCACGTAAAATAATGGAATAAACAGTAAGCGATGACAAACTGCTATGCTCAACCACGGCTTCACGTTCTGAACCTGTTAGCGATATCTCTGGTTGCGTCGGCTGCTTTTCCCGCGTCGCACGTTGAACAACCTTGTCGCCAGACTGCATATCGATGTTTTCTGGCAGCCTTTTTTTCTCGGTCTGAACAGGTCCTTGTTGTGTCATATTGCTATCCTTATCAACCTCAACCCTAGCGTCATAGTGCCATTTGAGTACATAAGAATAGACGCTTTACGTGACCTATACAACAAGGAGCTTGAGCCTGCAGAATAACGAAAAAACCAAAAGGTAAACCCAAATATCGTAAATTATTAAGCAAATAACCTTATGTAATTATCTTTCAAGCTGGCGGAATCTATAGGATAGTAATACGACGACCCACAAACTTAATTGCCATTTTGTTGCGGAAAATGCTTAATAAATTCTATTTTACTATTTGTTATTGAGCCATTATTTTCATAGCCCGATATTTGATACCCACTCGTAATAAGCATTTGCAGCATGGCAGGAAACTGGTTCATGGATTTAACGCTTATAGCATCAAAACCGTTATCTACCACCCAAGACTCTTGCAGTTGACGCAGTTGAGAGGCCACTTTCATTTTTCGATGTTCAGGTACAACACCGCCTAACCAACTGTAAAATTGGCTGTCAGAAATTCCATAACCCACTTTAAAACCCACTGGTTTAGCATTGAAGCGAGCAACTAAAATTAAATGGTTTTTCCCTGCTAGCCTACTATTGATCATGTCTGCAGATATAGTATTTTCAAATTCTGGTATTAACGCTAAGATCGCCAAAATATCTGATACTAACCCAAAACCAAATTCGTATTTCATCACACCACCAACTGATCATTATTTTACATACTAACTATTAACCTGACCGCTCTATACCAAGTATAAACGCATTACAGAATGCTTTTTAAAGCCAATCAAGTCCATGTATTCGGCAATCTACCCAGCATAAGCGCAAAGGACCCAAAACGCTAAGTCCACCACAATACACGACTATATAATATAATCATGCTTCGTCATGCCTTCAAATTACCACTTTTTATTACTCATTGTGTAGAGGATTACGACAAAACCAACCGGTCTACTAACGAAAGTATTATGATAATTTGATACATAAAGATTGATTCGTCCATAAAAAAACACCTTGCCAGTTATCGACCAAGGTGTTTTTATCGCTGCTATCGACATGGTGTATTAACACCTGTTAGCAGGGTTATTCTTTGTATTTCAAGGTGCCATCGGCTTTGATTTCGTCGTACCACAAATTATGGTGCTGAGAAGCCCAGTTTTCGTCACAATAGCCCGATACCATGCACTCCATACCACCTTCGCTGAGCACGGTCGCCATCCAAATATGGACAATGGTAAACGCGATTAAAATTACTGCACTTACACCATGTACCAGAAGGGCGATTATTGACCAAACTCGGGGTAAATCAAGCGAGGGAAAGACTAGCATGATTCCGGTTACACTGATGCAAAGCCCGAATATAGCTAACGTCCAAAACCACATTTTTTCACCCGCATTGGCAAAACCACTGTCTGGATGCTTGCCTTTAAACGGACCAAAATTAATGTAGCCACCCACCACTAAAAACCATTTTAAATCGTATAACTTAACGGTTTGTAATGGCATCCACTTGATAACACACACCAACCAAGACACCATAAAGATAGGTCCTGACCAATCATGGGTAAACTTACTAAAGGCGATAATCCCTGCCCAAATACCGTCACCGACATAGGGGGCTAAGATATGACGCCCAAGCATGATGACCAAACCGGTTAACATCAGCATTAGGCAGGATATCGCCATAATCCAATGCACCCAAAGGTCAGCTTTACTCCAACGAAATACCATTTTACCAGAAAAGCCTTTACTCAGTTTGGATGGACCATTGACAAAGTAAAACACTAAAAAGGCCGCAAACATACCAACAACAGCTAAGCTGATTGCAGGTTTTAGGTACGTATTTCGTAATATCTTGCCTTCATTACCAGCAACATTTATCAACATATCAGCATCTACGCCTTTGTATGTGCTGTAGCCAGTTTCACCCGCCTTTATTGCACGCCAGAGATCTGCATCACTGGTCATCGCTTTTGCTTGTTGCTGGCTTGATTGTTCATCGGCAGCATACACCGACGATGTAACAAATCCCAATCCCATACACAGAACCAACAGAGCAAATATCCTGCGCAATGATTTGTTTAACGTTAAAGTTAACATTGTCACTCCTTAATATGGCTGCGAACACTGTCGCAGCCCATGCTCTGGTTAGATCATTTCACCGGTTTTAGGGTTGTAACCCCAAATCTCATTCGGATTACCACGAGTTGCCATGCGCTGACGGTAAATGTCAGACACAATGCCTGCGTCACCCGCAAGTAACGATTTAGTGGCACATAACTCTGCACACATTGGTAACTTACCTTCTGCAATACGGTTAGAGCCGTATTTTAGACGCTCGGCTTCTGAATGATCTTCTTCTGGGCCACCGGCACAGAAAGTACACTTATCCATTTTGCCACGGCTACCAAATGCAGTCTTTTTAGGGAACTGCGGCGCACCAAATGGGCAAGCATAAAAGCAGTAGCCACATCCGATACACGTATCTTTGTTATGTAGCACAATGCCATCTTCGGTGCGGTAGAAACAATCGGCCGGACATACAGCCATACATGGTGCATCGGTACAATGCATACATGCTACTGAGATTGACATCTCACCAGCAACACCGTCGTTGATAGTCACCACGCGGCGACGTTGAATACCCCACTCTAAAGCAGAGTCGTTTTCGTTTTTACATGCTGTGACACAGCCATTACACTCTATGCAGCGCTTGGTATCACATAAAAATTTCATTGTAGCCATGTTGGCAATTCTCCTCGCTTAACTGCAATTACGCTTTTTCAATCTGACAAAGCGACGCCTTGGTTTCCTGCATTTGAGTCACAGGATCATAACCATAGGTCAATGCAGTGTTAGCTGATTCACCGATAACGTAAGGCACCGTGCCTTCTGGGTAGTTTTCCGCTAAGCTCTCACCATGCATCACACCAGCAAAGTGATAAGGCATCCAAGTCACACCAACCTTAACGCGTGGAGTTACCATAGCTTTAATCTTAATTCGTCCACCTTCTGCACCTTCTAACCACACAGTATCGCCATCTCGTAAACCACGATCTGCAGCATCGGCGGGGTTAATCTCAACAAACATTTGCTGTTGAAGCTCGGCAAGCCAAGGATTAGAACGAGACTCTTCACCGCCACCCTCATACTCAACTAAACGTCCACTTGTCAGTACTAGCGGATATTTAACAGAGCAATCACGGTCTTGGATTGATTTGTATAAGGTTGGTAAACGGTGAACTTGTCTGTCGGCATACGTTGGATACTTAGCAACAAGATCGCGACGAGGTGTATATAATGGTTCACGGTGAACAGGGACTTGATCAGGGAAAGTCCACACTATACATCGTGCTTTAGCGTTACCGTAAGGGATACAACCATGTTTCATTGCTACACGCTGGATACCGCCAGAAATATCAGTTTTCCAGTTTTTACCTTCTGCATGCTGTTTCTCTTCAGCGGTTAGGTCATCCCACCAACCAAGCTGCTTGAGCATGTCGCCCGTAAATTCAGGATAACCATCTTGAATTTCTGCACCTTTAGAGAAGCTGCCTTCAGCTAAAAGATTTTTACCTTTGTATTCAACGCCATAGCGAGCACGGAAATTACCGCCACCCTGTAACACATGTTTACTTGTGTTATACAGAATTTGAGTACCTGGATGTTTCTGTTCTGGTGTTCCCCAGCATGGCCAAGGCAAACCGTAGGTTTCACCTTTAAGTTCGCCACCTTCCGCCTCAAGGGTTTTAAAGTTAAATAAACCCCAATTCTGGGTATGCTGCTTAAGACGTTCTGGACTTTGACCTGACATGCCAATGGTCCACATACCGCGGTTTATTTCGCGAGTAATATCTTCAATCACCAATAAGTCGTTTTCGTTTTTCGCGATTCGCTTAGTGTATTCTTTATCAATACCAAGCTTTTGCGATAGACGATACATGATTTCAAGATCTGTCTTTGATTCAAATAATGGATCAATGACTTTTTCACGCCATTGTTGGCTACGGCCAGAGTTAGATACAGACCCTTCTGTTTCAAATTGGGTCGCTGCTGGCAACAAATACACACCATCTTGGCGACGGTGCATAACACCTGCCATTGTAGGGAATGGATCCACAACAACAACCGTTTCCATCTTGTCTAATGCATCACGTACATCTGACTGACGAGTTTCAGTGTTAACTGATTGGCCCCAAAAGAATCCCAAACGAATTCGATCTTTTTGCGCTAACTTTTCAGGGGTTTCTAACACACCATCATGCCAGCGAGAACATGGAATACCAGGGGTGTTCATTGGAACGCGACCTAAATATTCATGTTGATCAAAGCGTGATTTAACCCATTCAAAATCTAGGCTCCACACATTACTCCAATGTTCCCACGCTCCAGAGGTTAAGCCGTAATAACCAGGTAAGGTATCAAACAACAAACCTAAATCCGTTGCGCCTTGAACATTATCATGGCCACGGAAGATATTAGTGCCGCCACCAGATACGCCCATGTTGCCAAGTGCAAGCTGTAAAATACAATAAGCACGTGTATTAGCATTACCAACGTGATGCTGAGTACCACCCATACACCAAACAACAGTACCAGGACGATTGTCTGCCATTAATTTAGCTGCTTGGTAAACGTCTTCCTCTTTACAACCAGTTATGCTTGCCACCTCTTTAGGTGGAAACTTCTTGGCTTCTTGACGAATGGTTTCCATTTCAAACACACGTTCTTTGATAAAGGTTTTATCTTCCCAACCATTTTCAAAAATATGCCACAACATACCGTATATAAAAGGAATATCAGTACCTGGACGTAAATCGCAATGCAAGTCTGCGTGTGCGGCGGTACGAGAAAAGCGAGGGTCAACAACAATAAGTTTAGCGTTGTTTCTCTCTTTTGCGGTTAAGATATGCTGCATGGCAACCGGATGCGCTTCTGCAGGGTTAGCCCCGATAAAGAAGATTGCATGCGCATTCTGAATATCATTAAAAGAGTTGGTTTGCGCACCGTAGCCCCAAGTGTTAGCAACACCCGCTACCGTGGTAGAGTGACAAATACGTGCTGAATGGTCGACATTGTTTGTGCCCCACATTGCTGCAAGTTTGCGATACATATAGCAGCCTTCGTTCGAGAACTTAGCACTACCCATGAAATATACAGAATCAGGTCCAGATTCTTTTCTGATGTCTAGCATCTTGTCGCCAACTTCGTTGAAAGCTTGCTCCCAAGATATTTTTTTCCACTTTCCGCCAACCAATTTCATTGGGTATTTAAGGCGTTTTTCACCATGGCCATGTTCACGTAAGGCTGCACCTTTAGCACAGTGACCACCTGCATTTATTGGATGGTCGAATGCAGGCTCTTGGCCAGTCCATACACCATTTTGTACTTCAGCGTATAAACCACACCCTACTGCACATGCGCTACATACAGTACGTTTGATTTCTGTTGGCGCATTGTGTGGTACATCTTTCGCCTCAGCGCGACGTATCATACCTGTGCCCATCATTGAAGCTGCCGCAATACCGCCGGTAGCTACACCCATTTGCTTCATGAATTGACGACGATTAATACCAAGCTTGTTTGAAGCTGTATTGGTAGGAGTCGTATTTGACTTGCGAGTTAATTTCATCGCTTTAATTCTCCTAAACTAGCCACGTAAGCTATCGTAATAACTGCGAATGTGGGCTGTTTCTTGATAGCCTTTGGTGTTAATAGTGCTAGCGCTTTGCTCAGTTGCTTTAGCAACCTTAATGCCTGTCGCTGCAATCGCGACACTTGCTGTACCACCAATAGTAATGGCTTTCAGCAGAGCTCTGCGATTCAGATCAGGTTGTTGCTTACTCATGTAATCTCCCATCGAAAAGGACTCTTTTCTGTAAACTTTGCAAACGTTGCACAATTGTTACAGACGGTGACTTAACACTATATAAAAATACAGTGGTTAGTTTTCGGGGAGGATACTAAAAAAAATATGAACGGGTTGAATTGATCTACATTAAGAACATAAAGAATTATTGATATAAATAGTCAAAAATACCTTTTAGATCACATGGATAAGTGTTCGATAATTCAACAGTGTTATTTATTAAACATATCGGTTTAGGCCGTGTTATTTTTGTGTGAAAAATATGTTTTATGTGCGCGTCCAGCACACTTCATTTCATTGGCGTTAACCAGTACGAAAATAATCAAATAAGGTAAGTAATACCAACACCATCAAGGATATGTTCGCTCTGTCATACTCAACTTTGCAACTTGAGAAGTAATACCAATCCTATTAAATATGTGATCTTTCAGCGGGAGTTCAAAGTGCTGTAGGCAAGGCAGATGATTGAAGCGAATAGTGATCCTCGGTAACAAGCTCCTGCGTTACTCTACCTCCAGCATCTG
>NZ_JBSQBN010000038.1:0-34486 GCF_053850585.1 Shewanella sp. A22 | reverse complement strand
TGCATTAACGACCGAACTTACGCTGGAATGGGCAAGTCTCGCCCCTTCAGGCTCGTCCATCGCAATTGCCCGCCGCTTTGGAATATTACGCCCGTTCTCACAGTATTTACATCAGCATGGGTTTACCCATTTGGTTTTACCTACGCATTACCTTGGCCCAACTCACCGACGATTACCTCCTTATATTTACAGTGCAGCTGAGATAAAGCGGTTAATGACCGCTGCAAGCAATTTGATACCGATAGATGGATTGCGACCTCACATTATTCGAGCTCTAATTGGTCTGTTGATTTCTACCGGTATCCGACCCGGCGAAGCAGTGCGACTCCAGTGTAATGAGGTTGATTTGCATGAAAACGTCTTGACCATATCTAACAGTAAAGGATGGTATCAACGCATTGTGCCGATTTCTACAAGCACCGCGAGTGAACTAGGTAAGTATCGTTTACGACGCATTCAAGCAAACCCTGTAAACAGCACCGGTGCCTTCTTTGAATTCGATAACCAGCAGGCGCTAAATATCCGCTCCGCTGACCACGCCTTTAAAGTACTACGAGAAGCAACCGGCACTACAAATACACTCAATGGGCGTTTGCCACGATTATATGATTTACGACATACCTTTGTTTGCCAACGCGTACTGGCTTGGTACAAAAATGATGAGGACATAAATACCAAAGTGACCCAACTATCGCGTTATCTCGGGCATAAAAAGTCAGTGATACTTACTGGTACATTACGGCAATCCCCGAACTTATGTCGATAGCAGCAGATAAGTTCGCTAAATATAGCAACAAGGGGGACGTATTATGAAAACACACGCTACTGCAACAAGTACCGATTTAGCCAGCTCTTTAAAACGTTACTTTTATTCCTTTCTTATCAACCAACGCCGCCTAAGCAAGCATACAGTCAGCGCTTATCGAGACACCTTTAAGTTGTTTTTACCTTACATTGCCAGGCAGCAGAAGAAGTGCTTATCGACACTTTGCTTTAATGATATCAATGCAGATATCGTCATATTGTTTTTGCAACACTTAGAGGATGAGCGCAAAAATAAAGTGCAAACGCGTAATGCACGTTTAACCGCAATACGCTCATTTTTACGCTTTGCTATTAGCGATAAACCCGATTTATTGGCTGATATGCAGCCTATCATGGCAATCCCTGAGAAACGACAAGATCGTTTTGCCTTTGATTACCTAACAAAGGATGAAATTGAAGTTTTACTCAACGTGCCTGACCGCACTTGTTGGTATGGGCGTAGAGACTATATTTTACTCTTGATCCTATACAACACCGGAGCAAGAGTATCGGAACTGGTTAAGCTTCAAGTACAAGGTGTGGATTTAGCGCGACAACAGGCCATTCACTTTTTAGGTAAAGGCCGTAAAGAGCGCATTGTGCCTATTTGGATTGCGCAGTTAACAAAGCAAGTCATGCATGTCCTTCGCTGAAAAGTAGGCACATATCACCACACTCGATTCGGCACACCACCGCTATGCACTTATTACAATCTGGCGTTGATTTGACGGTGATAGCATTATGGCTTGGACACGCAAAGCTCGAAACAACTCACCAATATATGCAAGCCGACATTGAAATGAAACGAGAGGCACTTGCAAAACTGCCGGCAGTTGGTGCGAATGCCAACTCAACCATCAATGTCAAAAGCGAAGATATACTAGCCTTCTTAGAAAGTCTTTGAATATGTGGACTGAGAACGCTGTAAAGCAATTGTAAATCAGTGCTTTATGGCGTTAACTACACATAACGGGGAACTGCACATAATTTCGGTTATGTTGATATCAACATAACCGAAAAAATTGGTTATTTAGTCAGACAGCTAATGGGGCTCATGCCAGTGCCACGCTTTACAGCATTGTGGAAACCGCAAAGGTTAATGGCTTAGTGCCATTTGATTACATCATGGCTTGTCTTAATGAACTGTGCCAACCAGCACCTGATATCGACAGCCTGTTACCCTGGAATTTTAAAAGGTAGGTGTAGTTGCCCGGACGCTTACAAAAAAACATTAAAGATCTAGCAATAAAAATTAGATCGCATAAAATAACTGTACAAGTATACAGTGGTTATAAATATGCGCATTATCCCTATTCATGCAAGTGCTGGTATTACTGGTTTCGAATCTCCAGCTTCAGAATATTTACAGTTAGCATTAAGTCTAGATGAGTTACTTATAGAGCATCCTAGTGCCACATTCATTGGTGTGGCTACTGGTGACTCGATGCAAGGAGTGGGAATTTTCTATGGTGATTTATTGATAGTGGACAGGCATGAAACGGTTCGTGATGGTGATGTTATAGTGGCTAATTTCAATGGTGAGTTTGTATGCAAAATCCTTGATAAACCTCGCAGACAGCTACTGTCATCCAATGAAAATCATCAGCCTCAACCCATCAATGATTATGATTCTTTCAGTATTGAAGGCGTGGTTATCCGCTCAATACGGTGCCATCGGCAAAGCCCGTTACTGGCTGGTAAGTAAGGAGGGGGAAACATGTTTGCCTTGGTGGATGCGAACTCATTTTATTGCAGTGCAGAGCAAGTCTTTAGGCCTGATTGGCGTGGTAAACCCATTATTGTATTAAGTAACAATGATGGTTGTATTGTGGCTGCAAATCGGCAAGCGAAAGAACTTGGCATACCTAAGTTTTCTCCTTACTTCAAAGTGAAAGACATGTGTCAGCGCTTAGGAGTGATTGCTTGCTCAAGCAACTATGAGCTCTATGCTGATTTATCCTTAAAAATGATGAACATCATTGGCCGTTTTGCACCAGAGCAACATATTTATTCCATTGATGAAAGCTTTCTGTCTTTTAAACAATGCTATCCAGCAATTAAATGCTTGCGAAGTCAAGGTCAACTCATTAGACGCGCAGTCTGGAAAGAAACTCGATTACCCGTGTGTGTGGGGATGGGGCCAACTTTAACGTTGGCAAAAGCAGCTAATCACGCAGCCAAAAAATTGCCTGGCTATCAAGGTGTATGTGTCATTGACAATGAAGATGAGCGATTGGCTATTTTACGAGCCATGAATGTCAATGATGTATGGGGCATTGGTCGTCGTATTGGTCAAAAATTAGCATTGATGGATATAAAAAACGCATTAGAGCTTGCCAGTATTCCTCCAGGCTTAGCCCGCAAACAATTTAGTATTGAAATAGAGCGAACTGTACGTGAATTAAATGGACTGGCTTGTAAACAATGGGATGAGGCAAGAGCAGATAAACTGCAAATATTCTCTACTCGTAGCGTTGGTGAGCGAATTATTGATTACGATTCTTTGTTGCAAGCATTGAGTAAACATATTGGTATTGCTGCTGCAAAAGCCAGACGACAAGGATCACACTGTAAAACCATGATGATGTTTGCGAGTAATTCACCCTATGATGAGCATCCTGCAAACTTTAAAGTGTTGGTGTCTTTTCCTTGCCCAACAAATTGTACAAAAGAGTTAACCCAGGCAATGAGCATGGCGGCACCAAGAATTTTTAGGCCAGGAGTGAGATATTACCGAATGGGGATAGGGCTGCTTGATTTAAGCGCTCAAAAACACACTCAACTCGACATGTTTAATTCATCTAAAGCCAATCCAGAATTGATGCAAACTCTAGACGGCATTAACCAGCGTTATGGTGCGGATACTTTATTTTTAGCCGCTCAAGGGATAGAACAAAAATGGTCGATGCGACGTGATTTACTCACGCCACAGTACACGACAAATTGGAAAAGTTTACCTGCGATAAAGTGCTAGATAACCACAGAACAATACATCAAATTAAATATGTAAGACCTGGTTGAATTTACCATAAGCTTGTGACATGTTATCAAATAGGTGCTGAATGTTTAGTCCTATCGTTAGAAGCTTAATGGGCCCATCCATGTCAATGAGGTAAATGATGATGTCAGAATTGTTGAGTTACGATCTCGCCCTGATTTCAATAGGCATTGTCATCATTGGTGGTTTTGCTCTAGGCCTTTATCATATCGTCACGTTTAATTCTTTTAAGGCCAAACAAGCCGAAAATAAAATAGAAAACTCCATAAAATAAGCTTTAAGTCATCATATAAGCGTTCGCTGTGTAGTCTACTAGCTAATAGTGGCTTGATGTAAAGCTCACAAATTTATCAATGTCACAGCGGAATGCTCGTTATTTTCAATCCACTCATTAAGTTCCTTGATTTAGCTAGCGGTATTGAGTCTATACATCACGTTGCCATTTACTTTAGTAAAGTAATAATGTGACGGTAGAGCATCAAATTGAATTTTGGCATAGTTAGATTCGGCAGAGCTTCGATCCGCTTGTTTTAATACATGTTCAATTGGGTAGCGAGTCTTGTGTCCGTATGGTTTCCCGGCTAAAAGCTCGGTTAACATCGAAAATAGACGGCTGTTACGACTCCCTAATTCACCTAGCGGTTTAGCTAATAAGGCAAATGTATAGCTCTCATGGGGGCCTGAACAATATTTTTCATTGTTCATGTTGAGTGCAGGGTAGATTTTACCAATATCATGAAATAACGCCGCAACTAGGCCTGTTTGGCACTCTATGTCTGAATGACCTAGATGTTTAGCATTTTGATAAGTCATTTCAGCTACCTCAATACTATGCTCAAATAGGCCACCAAGATAGCAATGATGATGCTTAAAACTGGCTTCAGAGCGCATGAATAGCTTAAGTACTTCTTCATTATTTAGGATAAAAACGACGAAAGGCTGTAGCTCCTTAACCGACACAAAACTGAGCAGTTTCAAAAATCGACCAACCAGCCCTTCATTCTTATTGTGAGAAAAATTCACCATCTTGCAAAATTGCTCTTCAGTGCATTGAATGTGCACAGGCTTGATAGCACAAACTACAGTATTACCTCGATAGTCGTGTCCTATTACCATTTGTGCCAGACCATGAGTAAACTGACAGTTCCTGGCGGTTTCTGCTGTCATAATTGCGTTAACCACGTTATTGGATGAAATAAATTCACAGTTTGCAGTAGGCAGATGTGCACCAAATTGAATATTTTTAACCCAGACAAATATTGGTTTATTCATCAACATTCTCCAACATGGTATTAAAATTAACTTGTTCAATAAGACGATCAAACGCACTTCCATCTTGTCTTGTGGCGTTGGGTACATAGCGGCTATAGACTTCAAATAACATTTTGGTCGTGCTATGCCCCATTTGTTTTGCAATCCATTCAGGGTTTTCTCCTGCGGCTAACCATAAGGTCGCGCATGTATGCCTAGTTTGGTATGGGCGCCGTTTTTTTAAGCGCATTTCATTCAATGCAGGATACCAAACACGTTTTGTTACGTTGCGATGATCAAGAGGGTTGCCATTGGCATTACAAAATACATAATCCTTATTGCCAGTGACTTTCCGCTGTCTTTTAAGTGCATCCACAACGGGTTGAGACAATTGAATACTGCGATAAGACGCCGATGTTTTAGGTGTTTCAACATTTCCGTCAACCAGCGTTTCCTGGATCAAAATTTCGTTTCGGTCCAAATTAACAAATTGCCATTTAAGTCCATCGATTTCAGCCGTTCTCATTGCGGTAAAAAATCTCACAATGTAATAGTCTTTAAAGTCATCACGAACTCTAGACAAGAAAAACTGCACTTCAGCCAGTGAAAATGGTTCAATAGCTGTTTTATCAATTTTTAACGGTTTGATATTGATAAACGGAGTAGGGAAGTCAAAGCGCATAGCTGCTTCATTTAAAATGCCACGCAAAGGTGTCATCACATGATTGATCCAATCATTACTGAGCTTATTCGAATGCTTTCGCTTAGGTTGAATAATACTCGCGCGGTATTTGATAATTTGTGGCCGTGTTATTTGGTCTAGGTTAAATGAACCAAACTCAGGGATTAAATATTTTTCAAAAATCATAGTCACATTTTTATTATGGCTAATCTTCCAATGAACTCGGTTTTCAGTAAGCCATTCGCTAGCGAATTGACTAAAAGTGGGAATATTAAACAGTAAATGCTCTGTCGGTTCTGGTTCACTTTCCTTGACTAACTTGATTTGGTCATCATATTTTTTAAAATCCTCACAACGTTTACTATCAGGAAAGATGTCTGAGTAAACAAAGCGATCCAATCGGATTTGAGCTTCTATATTACGTAACACACCCTCTAACCGACTACGGTTAAGCTTGGTATCATTTAAAGACGTCTGTTCACGACATCGAATACCCTGATAGTAAAAATCAAAAAAAAGTTTTTGGTTACGGGATCTGATACTAGCCATGACAAATACCTCCCTTAGCCATAGGAATAATGACCTTTTGAGTTTGGTATCTGGTATGTTGATACAGTTCTTTTTCTATCTGTTCCCACACATAAAAAATTTTTCGTGATCCAAACGGCCTAATGTAATGAACTCCTTCAAAAAAAACCTTGTCCTTCAATTTACTGTTGATGTAATCTGGATTGAACTTTATGAGTGGTGAAAGCTCTTTAGCAGTAAGCAGTATTTTTGGCTGTAAACTCATTTTTGTATCCTCACAAGAAACTTTAAACCAATTTAACCACATTTGAGGTTTCTTGCAAGGATACTTTTTATAACGTTTAGATATAAAAACATGATTAAATATAACCTAAAAGAATTAATAGCTAAAAAATCATCAATAGAAAAACGAAAAATCACACTTGATGAAGTTGCTACAGCTGCAGGTGTGAACAAGGCTGCTATCTCTAAAATGTCTTCTAATACCAATTATTCAACAACAACACGCACACTTGATGCTTTGTGTATTTACTTTGACTGTAAAGTTGAAGACATCATTGAGCATGTAAAGCCTTAATTTCTGAGCCTTGTTTTAAAATTGCGTTTCAAATACTGAGAATAATTTTTTCTAAAATACATTAAGAAATTTGTTTGATTACCTTTTGTTCATTGAGTAATGAATTGACATGAGTTTTTACTGAAATTGTTGGGTATGTAAGTTATCATATTGACCATATTACGCATCTTGTCGAGCAATTTTTAATCGACTAAACATAGGTTTACAATCAGATATGGAACCATCTGAAACACTGATTCAAATAGGCTTTAAATTCGGTAAGAACGGTGTCCACTCAGCACGCAGTATGATGATTGAAGAGTTGTCATCGTTGCTGTTTTCATGCCCAGAAAACGCGACTCGTGCAGATTACGAAAAAGATATCGTTGAGTTTAATATTCTGCATAAGCCAACTGAAAAATCACGAAAGCTCACTTATCGTCACTTGGTTGATCTCTATGGCATCTCGTTAGATATTCCACTGTTTAAGGTTTTGCGAAAGTGGTGGGAACTATCTGACGATTCACGCGGCATATTAGCGTTGCAGCTCGCTGTTGCTAGAGACCCTATATTAAGAGGCTCAGCTGAACTGATCTTAAATCTTGAGCCAGGTGAACATATTTCCCGTGAAACAGTAGAAGCCCATTTGGCCAAAGATGATCCCGATCGCTTTAGCCCAGCCTCACTAAAATCTTTTGCTCAGAACATTAACGGCACTTGGACTCAAGCAGGTTATTTGACCGGTAAAGCAAAAAAATACCGCGCTATGCCAAAAGTTACCTATATCCATGTTGCCTATGCATTATTTCTCGCGCATTGTAATGGTCTATCTGGCCAGAGAATGTTTGATAGCTTTTGGTGCAAATTGTTAAACCAAGATAAAGCCAGGCTTTTTGAATTAGCGCATAGTGCCTCACTTCGAGGACTGATTAACTTCAAGCAAGCCAGTGAAGTAGTCGAAGTGACGTTTCCAAATATTGAAATACCTAAGGTGTAGGTAATGTCAGATAGATTATCAAAACTGTTAAATAGCTATGAAAGTCATATTAGCCTTCCATGGCCATCAACTGTGTCAGCGGATGAACGAACCATTTTTTTGGTTTATCACAAAGAAGATGAGCTAAAACTAAGAGCCCGAATAGGCGAGTTTGAACAGGCCACAACCCAGTATAGCCACCCTTGGACGCTATTGGACTTAACCAACAGCTTTGAAACATGGATGTCTGACCAAGATTACAAAGAAACCTATTTTGAAGACCCTGAATACCTTACAGGGCTTTATGGTGACTTTGCTGATGAACTTGTTGAAAGTCTTAAAAAACAGTTTGTCGATGACCAAGATGAAAATGAAGTCATCGCAATGTTAGGTTGCAGTACATTATTTGGTTTTGCTTCAGTATCAGGGCTTGTTGAAGCTGTGGCTGAACATGTAAAGGGACGCTTGGTGATATTTTTTCCAGGCGAAGTACATAACAATAATTTTCAATTACTAGATGCAAAGGACGGTTGGGGATATCACGCCACCGCAATTTCAGCTAATTCATAGGGATCAAGGATGTTAAACCGTGAAATTTTTATAAACGACCCAATCAATAGTCGTTTAGCTAACAATGGTGTTGCACAAGTCAAGGACGATCACTCAAAAGCCGCGCTTGAAACACTCGAATACGAATTAAGAACCTTTGTGTGCGATGGGGCTTACGCTAAAGGTATGGACAGCATTTTAAGTCACTACTTAAGTGCGGTTAAAACCAATAGTGAACAACCAGGTGTGTGGATCAGTGGATTCTTTGGTTCTGGTAAGTCTCACTTAGCAAAAATGCTACGTACTTTATGGACTAACCAAACGCTAAATGATGGAAGCAATGCACGCAGTGTAGTGGAGTTACCTCCTCACATTGCCGCACATTTTGATGAGCTCTCATCACTAGCCATTAATCACGGTGGTTTACATGCTGCATCAGGCACACTCGGTGCAGGTGTTCGTGACCAAGTGCGTATGGCATTTCTTGGCATTATCTTTAAATCTGTCGGTTTGCCAGAGCAGTATCATCTCGCACGTTTTGTTATGTGGTTAAAAGTAGAAGGCGTATTAGTTCAAGTACAACAATATGTAAAAACTCACGCAAAAGTGAAAGACGGTGTCGATAGCTGGGACAAAGAGCTTAAAAATCTTCATGTATCTCCAATACTACATACCGCCATATTAGACGCGATCCCAGGTTTTGCATCAGACGCCAAAGAAGTGCGTGAGATGCTTCGTTCTCAATACATTATTGTAAAAGATGTCACCAACGATGAAATGGTATCAGCTTTAGTCGATGCAATATCTGTTGATGGTGAACTACCGTTAACCCTTGTCGTACTTGATGAAGTACAGCAGTACATCAGTGATGATGCCCAGCGGGCGTTTGATGTTCAAGAAGTGGTAGAAACCTGTAGTGGTGCAAGCGCATTAAAATCTAAATTACTGTTTATCGCCACAGGCCAAAGTGCCTTATCTGGTATGTCTAACTTGCAACGTTTATTAGGCCGTTTTCAGGTGCCGGTGCAACTTGAAGACACCGACGTGGATTCAGTGATCCGTAAAGTTATTTTGCAAAAGAAAAGCTCAGCAGAAGCACAAGTTCAAGTGGTTATTGATAATAACCTAGGTGAAATATCACGCCATTTGCGTGGTAGTACCATAGAACACAATAAAGATGATGAAAAATGGATGGTAAAAGACTATCCACTATTACCTGTCCGTCGTCGCTTTTGGGAGCGAATTCTTCCCGCACTAGATAAAACCGGTACCGGCTCTCAACTACGTAATCAATTACGTGTGGTGCATGAGGCTGTTAAAAATACAGCTGAAAAAGAGTTAGGCTATGTGGTCCCAGCCGATTTTATATACGACCAAATTGCGACTAATCTGCTACAAACCGGTGTGATATCAAAAGACATTTACGAAACCATTAGCCGTAAAAAAGCGGGTGATGAAGATGAACAATTACAAGGTCGCTTATTAGCACTTATTTTACTCATTAGTAAGCTACCGAGTGATGTCGAATATGGCATTCATTCAACGGTAGACAGCCTAGCGGATTTATTATTAGAAGATTTGCAGCAAGATAAACACAAACTGCGCCCAATTGTACCCAAAATGTTGCAAGTGCTTGAGGATGAGCATTTGATCATGTCGATGGAAACCACTGTAGGGCAAGAGTACCGCCTACAAACGGTTGAAAGCCAAGCCTGGTACGATGAATTCCGCCGTCAGGAATCTGATTTAATCGGTAACCCACAAATGCTGGAGTCATACCGTTCTAAAGAACTGCAAACTTATGTACGTCAACAAATTGCTCAAGCACGCATTACCCAAGGCAGTGTTGCAGAGTCTCGCATGATCACGGCGATTTTTGAGGGTGAACTACCTAAAGATGCAAATACAAAAATCTGTGCTTGGGCACCAGAGGTAACAGAGAAGCAGTTTAATGATTTATCACGGGGTAGCGATCCTGATGAGGCAACTATCTTTATTCATGTGCCACCCTCACACCGTAGTGATTTACAAAAAGCAATAGTTACCCTAAAAGCGGCAGAGAACACCTTAGACATTCGTGGTGGCGCCGTTACCGACGCAGGCAAAGAGGCTAAAGAAGCCATGGAGACCCGCTTACGGGATGCCGAGCGAACTAAAAGATCATATTTAAAAGATATCTTCTCACAAATTCAAGTTCGCTTAGCCGGTGGTCAAGAAGTTGAAGGTGAAACGTTAAAAGATCAAATTCAAAATGCCGGTGAAATAGCCTGTCAGCGCTTGTATCATAAATTTAAAATGGCTGATGATAAAGGCTGGGCTAAAGTGTTTGAGCGTGCAAGTAAGCATGCTGATGCCAATGCACTCGAAGCTATTGGCCATAATGATGATGCTGACAAACACCCAGTGTGTGCCGAAGTAAAACGTTTTATTGGTTCAATGAAGCCAGGTAAAGATATTGTCGACAACTTCCGCCAAGCGCCCTACGGTTGGAGTAAAGACACCATTGATGGTGCACTACTTGCTATGGTAGCAGCCAATGTCTTACGTGCCGCCGACAGTCAAGAAAGAGCGGTAGACGCAAAAAAATTAGACCGTTCCTCTATTTCGCAAACAAAATTCCGCCCTGAAAATGTCACTTTATCAAAAGTACAGTTAATCAAGGTGCGTGGCGTGATTAGTACTTTGCATGAGCAAACGTGCAATGCCGGTGAAGAAGCAACCAATCTACCGCAAGCTATTATTAATGCCCGAAACCTTGCTCGTCGTGCGGGTGGTGAAGCACCACTACCTATGGCGCCTAGTACTAAATTGCTCACTGATTTAGAGATGTATTCTGGTAACGACCAATTACAACAGGTGTTCGATAATAAAGATCAATTACTCAGCGACTTTGCAGATTGGCAGGCTTTAGCAGATAAAGTTAAAGCTCGCCAAGCGCGTTGGAGTGATTTTGAACTTGCACTTAAGTATGCAAAAGATCTAGACATTTTTACTGCTTTAGATAAAGAGCGCCAAGCGATTATCGCTAATCGCAGTTTATTAGACGATCCAAATCCAGTAGATACCTTACTCAAGCAAGCGGTTAATGGCTTACGCGACACGCTAACGAGTCGGTTGAACGAGTACCAGCAAGAGCATAAAGCTTGCATGCTCGAGCTAGAAGAAGATGAAAACTGGCAAAAGCTCGACGAAACCAAACGCAATGAATTCTTGAAAAAGCGCCATCTTGATAAGATGCCAGAAGTTAATGTCAGTGACGCAGCTGGCGTGTTCGATTCGCTTGATGAGATTAATTTTGATCAATGGCGCGATAAAACAGCAGCGTTAACGGGAATATTTAATCAAGTCCTTAAAGATGCCATCAGCGAGTTAACCCCAAAAGTCAGGTATTACAAACTCAATAAGCCGTTAATTGAAGACGAAACTCAGCTCCAAAACTGGCTGGACAAAGTCGAGCAAGAGCTACGAGCAGAGCTCGCCAAAGGACCAGTTGTGCCATCTTAATGGTGCATTTACTTACTATATCGTATTCAGCCGCTCACCCTTGCGCTATGTGTTCATCACCAAGCAAGGGTTTATCACATACATGGCTAAAGAATTTAAGAGATAACTATGCGCAGTTCACTCGATAAAACATTACGTAAAAAATTAGAGACAACAGTAGAAAAAGCTCGCGAGGTGGTTGAAGCTGCAGTCACAGATGCACTAACACGACTCGGTGTTGCTGATGCCCAGGCCCCCAGCTATTTATCCGATGATGAGCGTAAGCTGCGTAACACTTTGCGTGCCCATGCTCGCCAGTTAGGCGATAAGCTGGTGGGTAGCGAGCAAGAAACCGAGTCACTGGTTAATGAAATGGCCTACGAACATTGGCACCGCATGCTGTTTGCCCGCTATCTTGAGCAAAATAATCTACTCATGTATGAAGGCACCCCGGTAACACTGGATGAGTGCAACGAGCTTGCCGAAGAAGAACCCGATTGCAAAGACGGTTGGGAGCTAGCAGGGCGTTTGGCACAAAAAATGTTACCGCAAATCTTCCGTGCCGACTCGCCAGTATTTGAGATTAAGCTATCCATCAACCATATCAATACTCTCGAAAACCTCATCGCAGAATTAGATTTAGCCACTTTCCAAGCCCAAGATAGCCTGGGTTGGTGTTATCAGTTTTGGCAAAATAAAAAGAAAAAACAGGTGAATGAGTCAGGGGTAAAGATAGGCGCTAAAGAGTTAAGTCCAGTTACCCAATTATTTACCGAGCCTTATATGGTGTCGTTTTTACTCGATAACGCCATAGGTGCCTGGTGGGCTAAGCGTCGTTTAAGCAGTGATGACTTAATCCGCGCTAACAGCGAACAAGAGCTACGTGAACTTGCCGCTATTCCTGGTGTTCCACTGGAGTATCTGCGTTTTGTTAAAAATGAAGATGAAGGTCGTTGGACAAGTGCAGCAGGCGATTTTGACAAATGGCCTGAGCATTTAAGTGAACTGAAAACCCTCGATCCCTGCTGTGGTTCTGGCCACTTCTTAGTGGCAGTCTTTTTAATGTTAGTGCCAATGCGCATGCACCTTGAAGGCTTAACGGCTAAAGAGGCTGCGAATGCGGTACTGCAAGATAACATTCATGGCCTTGAGCTAGACCAACGCTGTGTCGAGTTGGCTGCGTTTGCTTTAGCATTAGAGGCTTGGCGTTATCCTGGTGCTGGCGGTTATCGTGTGTTGCCGGAGTTGCAACTCGCCTGTTCAGGTATCTCGATTACTGAGGCGCAAAAAGAATGGAAAGATTTAGCTAAGGGTGACGAGGCTCTAACTGAAGCCATTACCTGGATGCAAAATACCTTTAAAGATGCGCCTACTTTGGGTAGTTTGATCGATCCCACTAAAGCACTGAAAGACGGTCAAACACCTCCATGGGAGTTACTTCAACGAACAATGGAAAGTAAGTCTGATGCTACGAGTGAAGTTAAAGCGACATCACAAGGATTAGCTAAAGCGGCTCAATTACTATCGACTAAATATGATCTAGCACTAACTAATCCTCCTTATCTTGGAGACAGAAAACAAAATGATATTTTAAAACATCACTCTGAAATGCAGTTTTCAATAGCTAAAAATGAACTAGCAAATGTCATGTACTTAAGAATAACGATGTTACTGAAAAGTAACGCTTCTGGCCTTTTGGTTTATCCTGAATCTTGGCTAACACTATCAAGAAGTGAAAGCTTTAGACGATATGTTCTATTTCATCAAAAGTTACATATGCTCTTCCGTTTGGGGGACCATTCTTTTGAGAATAAGCAAGCACAAGGTGCAGCTGTTTGCATGTCGATTTTTAGTAAGTCAGAGAATGAAGGTGATGATATTTCTTCTTTAGATTTATTCAAATTGGATTCAATAGAAGAGAAGAAAAAAGCAATCAGAATATCTGATTTGATTAAGATTAATCAAAATTATCAATTGGAAAATCCTCAAGCAAGAATAATCTTTGACAACTCAGTCGAAGCTGCTGCACTTATCGAAAGCATGGCTTTAGCTAATCAAGGCATAAAAACAGGAGATGACTTTTTGTGGCGCCGCTATTTCTGGGAAATAAATAATTTTGATTATGGCTGGAAATTTTTTCAATCTACAGTGTCAGAAGATATTTTTTACGGTGGAAGATCAGATGTTATAAACTGGTCAACAGAAGGCGATGGTATGATTCGACCGCGCAAAGGTAATAAGTCAGTTGGTTTAAAGGGGATCGCGATTAGTCAAATGGGAAGCTTACCTTGCACGATATACACAGGTGAACTTTATGACAGTAATGTTGCCCCTATTGTCCCTTTTGATGACTCCAATTTAGATGTTTTTTGGTCCTATTTTACTTCAGATAAATTTGAAGCTGAATTAAGGAAAATTGACTCTAAAAAATCAATTACTAATGCCACTTTTTTGAAAGTACCTTTCATTTACACTGAAGTAGAAGCTTCTCTTCCAGAGCCTTTTTCTAATGACTCAACTCAATGGATCTTCCATGGTCACCCATGTGCTTCGGTAATTTGGGACGTAGAAAATAACACTACAGCAGTGGGCGATTTACGCCAGGATGATACCGTAATGCAAGTCGCCGTCGCCCGTTTACTCGGCTACCAATGGCCAGCTGAGTTAGACGAAGACATGGAACTGGCACCTGAAATGCGCCAGGTGATGCTAAAAAATGCTGATTTTGATGGGCTGGTTGATGATGACGGCATTGTTTGTATCCCTGCTATTCGTGGTGAGATGAATGCGGTTAAACGTGTAGAGGCGATATTACAAAAAGCCTATGGCTCAGCCTGGTCAAACTCGGTTGAAGCTAATCTACTTAAGGCTGTGAAATCCACCAGCATAGATGATTGGCTTCGTGATAAGTTTTTTGAGCAACATTGTAAGCTATTCCAACATAGACCCTTTATCTGGCAAATCTGGGATGGCTTAAAAGATGGCTTTTCGGCATTAGTCAATTACCACAAGCTTGACTATAAAGGCCTTGAACGTCTTATTTATACTTACCTTGATGACTGGATAAGCACCCAAAAACGCGGTATCGCCGATGGTATCGACGGGGCTGACATTCGTTTATCAGCCGCTGAAAACCTAAAAGTGCAGTTAGAAGCCATATTAGAAGGCGAAGCACTGCCAGGTAAACCAGGTTTAGATATCTTCGTGCGCTGGAAACCTTTAGCTGAACAACCAATAGGCTGGAACCCAGATCTTAATGATGGCGTGCGTTTAAACATACGCCCATTCATGTATGCCCAAGATATGGGTAAAAAAGGTGCTGGAGTCCTTCGTGCTAAGCCAAACGTTAAATGGGAGAAGTCAGATAGAGGTACAGACGTACCATCGGCACCGTGGTTCGAACTTGGTCCTGTGTATGGTGAAAAGTTAGGTGCAAGAATTAACTATCACCACCTGACGCTTGATGAAAAGAAAGCGGCGAGAGAAAAGTTAAAAGAGGATATCTGAAATGGGTACAGTAAACCCCATCAATGAATTGAGCATTATCGGTTTTAAATCGATTAGGTCGATGACAAAATTAAGATTAAATAGTTTAAACGTCTTAATTGGTGCTAACGGAGTTGGCAAGAGTAACTTTGTCTCATATTTTCGTTTACTAGGTGAAATGCTTGATGGTCGTTTACAGGTATGGAATAAAAAGCAAGGCGGGGCTGATAGGGTATTAAGCTTTGGTGTAAAAGAAACTGATAAATTCGGTTCTTTTGTTACTTTTGGTATTAATGGATATAAATTTCTTTTGGAACCTACCGTTGACGGTGGTTTTACTTTTTCTCAAGAATCTCTTTACTTTAAAGGACCTTATTATGGTGATAAGTGGATTTCATTAGGTTCTGGACATGATGAGGCAAAGTTAAAAGTTAAATATGAAAAGGATGGAAAAGGAGCTGTTGCTGATTACTGTTACAGTTCAATCTCTAGTTGGCGTGTATACCATTTTCACGATACTAGCGACACGGCAGGAGTTAAACGATTATCATCTGTGCATGATAACGAATATTTACGAAATGATGCGTCGAATTTAGCTGCTTATTTATACGAGCTTAAAAACAAAGAGCCTGACGTTTATAGTCAGATTCGTAAGACGGTTAAACTAGCTGTGCCATTTTTTAACGATTTTGTATTAAAGCCGACAGAGTTAGATACGGGGGAAGAGCAAGTTCGTCTATTATGGACACAAGTAGATAGTGATTATGCGTTATGGCCTAGTCAGCTATCAGATGGTTCGATCCGCTTTATCTGTTTGGTAACCGCATTACTGCAGCCTACACCGCCTTCAACCATCATTATTGATGAGCCAGAGCTTGGATTGCATCCTTACGCAATTACTTTGTTAGGGGCACTGTTACGCTCAGCGTCACAACGGATGCAGGTGATTGTTTCGACCCAATCAGTGCCTTTGTTGAATGAGTTTGAAATTGATGATCTTATTGTTGTTGAGCGAGAAGATGGCGCATCTAGCTTTAAACGTCTAGATGAAAATGAGTTTGAGACTTGGCTAGAAGATTATTCAATTGGTGAGCTATGGGAGAAAAATATTTTAGGCGGGAGGCCGTCAAAATGATCACCGTTCATATAATTTGTGAAGGGCAAACAGAAGAAGCTTTTGTTAATAATTTACTGGTAGAGCCCTTTGCCCATAAAGGAATTTATTTAAGGCCTGCGTTAATCGGTAAACCTGGGCATAAAGGCGGTAACTTCAAATTCGAACGTCTTTTGGTCGATGTAAGAAATCGCCTTACTGCAGATAAAAATTGTTATTGCACTACCTTCTTTGATTTCTATGGATTACCCCAATCATTTCCTGGCAAAAATGCTTTAGCGGCTAATGCAGCGATTACAGATAAAGCAACATCGCTACAAAATGAATTGATAGCAAAGTTGACCGAGGCGCTAGGTACTGATGTGATGAGGCGCTTTATTCCTTTTGTACAAATGTATGAGTTTGAAGGTTTATTATTCAGCGATCCTGAGAAAATGGCTTTAGGTATGGATAAGCCGGATTTAGTTGCGGAGTTCCAAGCTATAGCTGATAAGTTCGCTTCACCTGAACACATCAACAACAGCCCGCAAACAGCACCAAGTAAGCGCATCATAAAATTGATTCATAATTATGAAAAACCACTTATGGGAACGCTAGCTGCACTAGACGTTGGCCTTGAAGTAATGCGTGGAAAATGTGAGTTATTTAATGCATGGCTGCAACAAATTGAAGCATTGGAAATAGTGTAATTATGGCTACAGTAATTGATTTTTTAGCAACACAACTACGAAACTGTGCTACCTACAATTCTGCTGTGCAAGTTGCTCCAGCGGCAATTTTATGGACAGATATTGATATGCAGTGGCAGTCTGCAATGCCGTTTATCAAACAACAACTGCCTGAGTTGATTGAGCTTGGCGAATATAAGCCTGAGGAGCGTACAGGCCCTGCAATATGGATTAAGTGTGCTATTGCGGGGATGTTAGAGGATTGCCAATTACCTGCTGGCAAAACGCCCATTATCTATTTACCAGGAGTAGGGCGCAAAGATTTACGTGCCATTGAGCAGTGCCCTGATTATCTTCGTCCGCTAGCAGAGCTTCAATATCGTGGTTGCTGGTGGGCGTATAATTCGGCTGGCCGTGATTGGAGCGTATCGTCATTTTTGACCAATCCCAATGTTGGTTTAGGCCTGGATTTAGCTAAAGATAAAAAAACCTTGGATGCGATAATTCAAGTGTTACCGGATATTCTTGAATCACCGGCAGAGCGTTTACAAGGTAAGAAACTCACCGCGGATGAGTTTTATGCCATTGTATTAAATGATCCTGCTAAGGATATTTTAGGTTGGCTGAATAACCCCCAAGAGAAAGAGTCGCAATGGCAAGGCAATAAATGGGATATTTTCAAGCAGTCTTGTGCTCAGAATTACGGTTTTGCACCGACTCAGACTCAACTTAATATCCCATTAACTCTGCTATGTGAAGCCGATGGACCTTGGCAAAGCGTGTGGCAGCGCTTTATTGATACTGCATCTAACCTCCCTCTACTGGTTAAGCGTTTAACTGACGTTGAGCCATCAGGCTTAGCATTTGAGGCGCAGCATTACCTATTTGAGAATAACCGCGATGAACGTGCTATTGAGAGCGAGCTTAAAGGGCTAAAAGATAAGATGCGTGATGATATTGGCGCTGTTATTACTCGATTATGGAGCGAACAACACCAACGCCAATCTTGGGTTTGGGCTCAATTAGGTTTATCTCCATGGCTAGCAATATTAGCTGAGTTAAAAGCTGTGCTTGAGCTTACAAAAATCCCCCTTAATGGTACAACACCTCAAGCGATGGCAGAGTTTTACCAAGAACGATTTTGGCAGGCTGATGCTTCGGCAATTGCCGCCATGGCTAAGGCGCAAGATATTCACCAGCAAGAAGTGATTGCTGATGTGCTGACGGTTATCTATACCCCTTGGTTAGAGCTGGTGACATTGAGTTTTCAAACCTTGGTGGAGCAAAATGGCTACCCTGGTGATAATCAAATTAAAGAATCTACATCAAATTACACAGTAGGCAGTGAGGTTATCTTTTTTGTTGATGGTTTGCGTTTTGATACCGCGAAATTATTAGAAGTTAAGTTAAGTCGGCTTGGCCTTAATATTGATTTAACCACCCAATGGGCGGCACTGCCATCGTTAACTGCGACGGCTAAAGCTGCGGTTACACCGGTGGCAGATCTATTGTCGGGCCTTCAAGATAATGAAAACTTTACTCCTGTTCTATTAGGGACAGAGTCAGAGTTTTCTGCTTATCAGTTTAAAAAAGCCTTAGCCGAAAAAGGTTGGCAATACTTAGACGGTTTAGAAACCGGTGAACCCAATGGTTATGCCTGGGTGCAAACCGGGGATCTCGACAACATGGGACATGCTCAACAACGTAAAATGCCATTGCATATTGATGCTGTGCTTAATGATGTTGCAGCTCGGATAGAAGGGCTTTTTAATGCTGGATGGAAGCGTATTAAGGTGGTAACAGATCACGGCTGGCTTTGGGTGCCAAACAAATTGGCTGAGGCGAGTATCCCTAAAACATCGGTTAAAAAGCGCTTAGCACGCTGTGCTATTTTGAAAGACAATATGAGCTCATCTGGGTTAACGGTTCCTTGGCATTGGAACCCAAGTGTCACAGTCGCTATGGCACCTGGCATTGCAGGTTATGTCGGTGGTGATTACTACAATCATGGTGGTTTGAGCCTACAAGAGTGCTTAACGCCGGTGCTTAAGATTAATAAAGTAAATATATAACGTTGATAATTTAGGATTGGTTTATTCGTATGGATACAAATGCACTTTCTATCTCTGATATTGAATTATCAAAGGTCTTTGGAAACGAAGTAGCAATAAAATATACCGAAGCAGTAGAGGTTTATAAACTTTTCCCAGATCTATCACTCATGCGTTTTAGGCAAATAGCTGAATTACTGTGTGATAAGTTAGCTAAACATTATGACTTAAGTCACTGTTTTGGGTTAAGCCTATTTGAGGTTATTAATGAGTTAGAAAGCTTTGGTTATATAGATAGGCAGACATCTGCAAGACTGCATAAAATACGAATATCTGCAAATTCTGTAGTTCATTCTAGAAACTCAGAAGAAAGTGATTCAGTTACTAGTGACTTTGGCAGTTTAACAAAAGATGCTGAACGTTGCCGTACAGATGTTTGTACATTATTTACCTATTTTAGACAGCAACTTTTTAATCATAAGATTAATTATAAAGTAGTAGAAAATCAGTTAGTACATATTGAATATAAAGAGATAATTGCGAAAGCAATGCTTTCCGATAATGCAAAAGATAAGTTTTTGGCGGGGAAAGCTGTAGATAGACTTATCGAAGAATATGCTGCCTCAATTCCAACCGTAGTTTGTACAGAACAAAATTCAGCACATCAAAACAATGGTACGTATCGCTGCGGAGTTATATAGAGCGGCTATTGAAATAGATGCCGAGCTGGATGACGTGCCATTATCCTATATTTCGGATGAAAATAAGCGTATTGACTATATGTATAGTCGCGCCAATGCCGAGTATCTATGTAAGCGGTAAATGAAGCAGTGACGTTAATCCAAATTGCTCAGAACAACATTCCACGGCATTAAATCGGTTAAATCATCGGTAGGCTTGCGCTTGGGTAACTCGGTAAACAAGTGTCTGAAGTAGTAATATGGACTAATATCGTTCGCTCGACAGGTCATCACTAAACTGTATAAATTCGCACTGGCATGCGCGCCGTTGACTGACGTTGAGAACATCCAGTTTTTACGCCCCGTTGTGAACGGGCGGATATCTCGTTCAGTGACATTGTTGTCGATGCTAATGTCTCCATCTTCAAGATAAGTTAATAATTTTGGCCATTGGTTTAGTGCATAGGTAATGGCTTTACCTAAATACCCTTTGGGAAGTACCTGTTGTTTCTCCAGCCAGGTTTTAAACTCCGCTAATATTGGTACAGCTTCTTGTTGTCTTAATTGTTGGCGCTCAAGAGCGCTGAGTTGTTTTGAACGTTTTTCAATAGCGTAAAGTTTGGCTATATAGCTCAGTGCAACTTCGGGCTTACCTGCTTTTTTTGACCCAGTCGCTTTTTGTGCATCAGTGAACTTTCGGCGCACATGTGCCATGCAGCCAGCATGGGTGACATCTTTTAATGTGCCTTTTTCTAATCGCCGATAATAAAGCCAAAAGCCATTAGTGTCCCAAAACAAGATTTTGAGTTTATCTCGATGACGATTACAAAAAATAAACCAGGATTCGCTAAACGGGTCCATTTCAAGATGTTGTGCAACGATAAGCGATAGGCCATCGATAGACTTACGCATATCTGTGACACCCGTGACGAGATAAACTTGAGGAGATGGTGTCATTGTAGGGCAGCAACCCAATGCTGGATTTGGCTAGTGCTTAAATGAATTGGCAACTGAGCACGCAAACCATTTGCAAGGGTTAGCGTGACAACGTTTTCACTCACGACGGATGTATCGGTCACAATGATGGGTTGCAATCGTTGTGGCTCTGGCTGTGTTCGGAGTTTTTTGGCCCATGTATAAAAGGTTTGATAGCTTATGTTCTGCTCAGCGCAAAACTGAGTGATGCTAATGCCACTTTGTTTTTGCTGCTCGATTAATGAAGACCAATACTGGTGTTTTTCTTGTGATGACATAGTGCCTCCTTAAATTGGTGAGGTACTATGACAACTATTTTTATGATTGAGTATGTGGGGTTTATTTACCGCTTACAGGTTTTTTAAGCCAAACGTAATACGCTGACGAACTAACCTGCATCACTTTACACGCCATCGAAATAGGATATTTCGACTTAAGAGTATTGATAAATGAATACCTTACTTCATTTCTTTCGCAAAGAAGGCGCTGGCCTTTTTTAGTATTTCGCGCTCCATCAATAAGCGTTTATTCTCTTTGCGTAACAGCATAAGTTCGGTGCGTTCATCTACAGATAATGCATCGCCTTGAGTTAGCTTTTTTTGTTTAGCCACCCAGTTATAAAGAATTTTATCTGTAATACCTAAAGACGCTGCCGCTTGCACTATCGTGTAATTTTGTTCAAGAACCAAAGCGACAGCTTCTTGTTTAAAATCATCTGGATATTGTTTATTTATTCGTTTAGTCATATTCACCTCAATAATGGCATTATTATATTCCTTTATTGAAGTGTCCGGCTAATTCAACCACAACAATTGGTCTGATGTCCGTGAGCAGCTTCGAATGATGACATTACGCGCATCAATTAGTGTTCAAGGCCGTTCTGTGACCTTGTATGAACGCACTTTTTTGTTTGAAGACTACAACGCACCTCGCAGCCATAATGCGTTTCTCGCTGAACTCGCAAATGTTCTACCTCAAGGCTGTTGTCCGCTCATCGTGACCGATGCCGGTTATCGTAATACCTGGTTCAGAGAAGTCGAACGTTATGGTTGGTTCTGGCTTGGTAGAGTACGTGGCGATGTAAGCTTTATGCATCATGGAAAAGCGACCTGGTTCTCGAATAAATCGCTCTACCCGAAAGCAAACTCAACAGCTAAATACATAGGTAATGTCCAGCTTGCACGTAAATCACCGCTAAGCTGCCATTTACATCTATTTAAGGCTAATCCCAGATTACGTAAAGATAAGCGATCTTCAAAAGCAGGCCGAAACCACATAGCACAAAAGAGTTATCGCTTAGGCAGCAAGGAGCCTTGGCTACTGGCAACCAACTTACCGCCTGAATATTTCAACTCAATAAAAGTGGTTGAGCTATATGCTAAACGCATGCAAATTGAAGAAACCTTTCGGGATTTAAAAAGCCCGCAATATGGCATGGGGCTGAGACAAAGTCGCAGTCGGTGTCCAAAGCGATATGATGTGTTATTGCTTATCGCAATGCTGGCAGAAATACTGTTGTGGTGTATAGGTATAGCCGCGAGGCATCTTGGCTGGCAGAAGGATTTTCAGGCGAACAGCATCAAACATCGCGCTGTATTATCCGTTGTAAGATTAGGAAAAGAAGTGCGGCGCAGGCCAAAATACACGCTGAAAGCATCGATAATTTACTGGGCATTAAACGAATATATCAAACTGGTTCATACTGCTGGCAGACCTAAATTATGAGGGGATCCGCCAGCGCTCACTTATAGAGTTAATTGGTTTAGATTCGTCCAAAATTTAAGCTGGTATTGATTTTAAGGGAGGGTTACATAAGCTCTATAAAATGAGCTGTAAAAGTGTTATTGCCCTTAGTATGTTTACCTAAAATACACTGTTATGTTTTACTCTACCACTTTGTATAGTTTCAACGTTTTGTATGATCGAATCGGTTAGCTCTTGAGAGTAATCACCTCGTTGATAGAGTAAGATTAACGTGTCATCTAGCTCGATAACCAATAGCGTACAAATTTCTGCCATATCTTCGATGTCCATCGCACGCTTGTAGGCGTCCATTTGACCTGACAAATTGTAAATACTAAAGATACTGGCCATCACTCGTTTATCTTCGGTTTTCTCACCACCGCCAGGATTAACAATGCGGTTGAATTCGACTGATTCACCATTATTTAAGCGCTGAGTAAAATGTTGTGCTCTAGATTTCGCACAACGAGGTGTGTAGTCATTATAAGTGACACCATTAACCCATTGAGCCTTAATCCAGTTTTGATGATCACCACGTAATGCGCGACCTTTTTTGCGAAATGGCCCATCATTGTCGAGAAGTTCTTGCCGAATAAGCTGAATGGCGCTTAGTAATTCAGGATCTGTAGTTAATACACTATAATCGAAGTCTGGATCAGTAAGCTTACCTGGTACGACAATGTAACCTTTGGTTAAGTATGTTTTTGAGTCATTAAGCTTTCTGGTTACGATAGTTTCTACTGTGGGTGTAACAACGGTGCCTCTGTCGAATCCTCGGACATCATACTTAGCACAAATTTGTTCAAATACGTCCTGAAGTCCTTCAAACTCTTTGTCCTTATCTCGGGACTCTAAATGCTCTAATAACTCACTGTATGCTCGTACCGCATCTAGATTGGTATAATGTTTTGCCTGTGTATTTTGATGATAGCCACATGCACGACCAATGTTGGCCTGTACCACTGCTGCAATGTTGGCAATACTACTGTCCCAGGTATTGATTAATGTCTCTTTCATTTCCTGACCAAAATTAACACCAGCGCGGAATCCTGCGACAGTAATAGCAATCAGTTTTTCATCAAATAGACTCGCCGTTTCAAACTCCCTTTTTAAATCATCAATGGAGCAGAGTTCATGATCCTCAATACCGACTAACTTTTGGCCAACTATATGAATTTGATCTTCATCAATACCATTTTCGAGTAAGATCTGTTTCGCTAACTTTGCTTGGCTACTTGGAACTCTGACGAGAGACCAACCAGTACCAAGATGTTCTTTAAATTGCTTAATAAAGCGCTTTCTCATCAGCGATTCTTCACAGAAATCTCGGTGACTCTCATCAAGCTTAATAATCTGGTTGAATCGATGCATCTGGCGAATACCATGATATTCGCTACTTGTTTGATGAAATACGAGGGAGGTATTAAAGTTATGGTGCAATATGGAGTCTGCCCCCGCAGCATAAAGCGCGCTGAATGGTGTTGCGGAAACAAAAGCAACTCGGCAATGAATATTATCCTTTTCTAAGTAACTGAACACTTTATCATAACGGACACTGTCGCTACTTGAACCGTAGTGACATTCATCAATGATAATAAGTTGTGGCTGTTGATGTTTAAAATCCGCTTTTAGGGCTGTTTCGAAGTTGGTAAAGTTGCTTACAACGACATTTTTACATGGAGCTAAATCTTTTTTAGCTTGTTCTTGAAGGGCTATATCAGCCATGGTGACTAGGTAAAGTGTATCTTTTAACTTTTTTCTATCGCTAATGAATTCATCAGAAAGTGATAGTCGTTGTAACCCTGCTAATGCTAAAGCAATCCCAGATTTTCCTGATTGCATCTCTGCTGCAATGACAACCGCTCTTGAGCCCGAATTAAATTTAAAGAATGTACTATGAGCGGCATTTCGCTGGTGTTCGAATGTATGTTCTTGAATTGTTTTTTCAACATAGAGCCGATGATTTTGCGCCATTCTATGTACCTTAATTCAGGTTGGGGGAGAGATTCCCCCCTTTATATTTAGTAGATAAGCTCAGCGGTATCAGAGAAATGAGATTCATCACTGAGTTCGCCTGATTTTGCAGGTAATTTATTGTGTTCTTTTTTGAGCAGTGAACGTTCGAGATCGTATTCTCCGCGTTTATAAATAACGAACATTGTGTCATCTCGTTCAATACCAAAGTGATCGCACATCTCCCATACATCCTCTGTAGTCATGATTTTTTTATCAACCTGCCTACGGGATATGTTGTAGATGCTAAATATAGAGGCTGTAATGAGTTTGTTTTCTGACAACTCGCCAGAGCCTGGTGCTACCACGCGATTAAATTCAAGATATTCACCTTGATCAAGCATCTGCGTGTACATAATGGTTTTCTCTTTTTGTGTGCCATCTACACGAGCTTTTTCTGGGTTGTTGTAACTGTCACCATTGATCCAATGCGCCTTGATCCAGTTTTTGGTTTTGCCCCGCATGGCTCTATTGCCTTTAACACTTGGAGCACCTTTAGCAGTAAATTCATTCCTTATTAAATCAATTGCCTGCAAGATATGCTTGTCGTCAGTATAGTGACTAAAATCTGAATCATGGTCTAGTAACTTTGCGGGAACTGCTATGTAATTACTGGTCTTGTAAGTTTCAACATCTCCGATGGGACGACGGCGTTTGTATTTTATAGTCAGTCCAACATCTAATCCATTTACTTGATATTCTTGGCAAACATCTTCAAAAAATTCTTTCAAACCATCGAAATCTGAAGCGGCTGATTCTGAACATGTTTTTTCTAGATGGTCTAAAATGGCAGCATAAGCTTCAGCTGCATTTATATTTGTATAGTGCATAGATGAGTTATTACCATGATAACCACAAGCTCGCCCAATGTTAGCCTGTACGACAGCAGCGACACTTGCAACAGTACTGTCCCAGGTTGATATCAGATTATTCTTCATCATGGCGCCAAAATTAATTCCGGCTCTTGCTCCAGCCACAGTAATTGCGATTAGTTTATCTCCAAATAACTGTGCATCATCAAACTCTTTTTTAAAACGTTCAATACTGCAATGTTCATCTTCAGGTACACCGCTCAGAGAGTTACCTAATATGTAAACTGAATCTTCTGCAACACCCTGTGAGATCATGAATTCTTTAGCATTCATTGCACTGCCTGCCGGGACGCGAACTAAAGACCAACCTACGCCTTGATGTGCTTTAAACTGGTTAATGAAAGCATCTCGCTCATCAGAAGGGTAAAGAAAGTTTCTGCTGTCACCTTCTAAGCTTTGAACTTTACCATTATGAAGCATTTCTCTAACGCCATAGTACTCGTTGCTTGTTTTGTGGAAAACTAAGCGAGTGTTGAAGTCTCGGCGAAGAATAGAATCTTTTAGTGCTTTTTCAGCAATTTCATTAGCTTCTTTTAATAGCTTGTTGTCTTGTTCAGATTCGGCTTCAGCTTGAAGCTCTAGAGCTTCTTCATATTCTGTTTCTGCGCCATACAATGCACCAAAAGGGGTTGCAGAAATGAACACCACTTTACATGAGTCATTTTCCTGCTCTAAGTAATCAAAAATTTTGCTATATCGAACGGCTGAAACATTTGAACCGTAGTGACATTCATCAATAATTATGAGTTTAGGTGGATTTCCTTTGAATTCGTTCTCAAGTGCTTTTTCAAAATTTACAAAGTTGCTAACGATGACATTTTTCGCAAGTACTAAGTCATCTTCAGCTTGCTCTTTCAACGCTGTATCTGGCATGGTCACGAGATAGAGTGTGTCTTTAAGATGTTTTCTTTCGCAGATCTCTTGATCGCTAAGGCTTAAACGCTGTAAGCAACATAAGGCAAGAGCAATACCAGACTTTCCAGCTTGCATTTCTGCAGCGGTAACAACAGCTCTTACAGCTCCAGTAAGAGCAGAAAATGTTTTTGTAGCCGCATCAACCTGGTGGGCATGTAAAGCATCACTCTCAAGAATTTCGTTGATAAGTTGGCGATGTTGTTTTGATTTATGGTTCATGTCTTTGTTCATCCTTGAATTCAATAAAATACACATAATATAGTTTACTTGATAAGTTCGATTAAATTAATATTAATCATAGAATTATCAATATTTTTTGATAAGAAACACACTACGCTTCAAATTAAATGATCTTAAGGTCAAAGGATTGATTTATGTTGCTTGGTATACCTTTTGGACGAGATAAAAACACTGGCGAATGGAAAGACGTAGCAGAAGTGACACGTGGTCTAGACTGTAATTGTGTATGTCCTTCATGCAAATTGCCTTTATCTGCACGTCATGGTGATGAACGAGAATGGCATTTTGCGCACCATACTCGAAATATTTCAAAAGAAGATATAGTTGATTGTGAATTCTCATTTCAGGTGTCTTTACGGATGATGATTCATCAATTATTTATTGATGGTCTTGCACTAAAAGTTCCAGGTTACAATCAACATATCACGGTTCCCAGACAATTAAATAATTCAATTGATTCAATAGTCACAATTACAGGTGAACGATTGATTAACACCCGAGAAGTTAACTACAGTATTGCCTCAATTTTTCTAGGGCAACAAGTTGATGTAATATTTAATTTTGGAACTGCAACGCTAATCGTATATTTATCGTATCGTGGTAGAGAGTTTCCTTTTAGTAAACGGCTGTTAAAAAATGCTAAAGCTGGAGCATTAATCTTTGACCTCGAAAAGTTGACTCAGATTTTCTACCGTAAACCTTTTACTGATGAAGATCAGCTTGGAACTGCAAGGACACAATTGTTAGGTTGGTTGAAATCAAGTATTGAAGCTAAATCTTGGTACTATCACCCAAGGGAGGATAAGTTAATAGATGACAGAAATAACGAAATTGATGAAGCTCTTCGAAATAAAAAATCAGCCACTAATCATTTTACAATACCTGCGCATAAACTCTCAAAATGTAAATGTTTAGGATGCGGACACACATTTACTGGTTATAAAAACATGGCTAATTCATGTCCTAATTGTAAAACACACCTTTATGTTAGTAACTTCTAGTTTAGTCGTAAGCCGTCAAATTGTATAAATAGAAACTATCGGTTATGTGAAAGATGTTCAATTTTTACTAACTAGGGTAGGGGTCACAGCAAGTCACTTCTAAAAACTAATTTGGGCACATGGGCACAAGTTTGGGCACAAATGATGTTAACTTTGATTTTTACCGCGTATAAGCATATCAATTTATTTATTGATTGAAATGTTGTGCCTGTTTGAATAAATTTTAAGATAGTAGTTTTTAATTTGGTTTGGGCACAGAGTAAAGTGATTTTTAATGAGGTAAAGCATTGAATTAAAGCAAGAAATGGTACACCCGAGTGGACTCGAACCACCGACCCCTACCATGTCAAGGTAGTGCTCTAACCAGCTGAGCTACGGGTGTATTGTTTGAATCTGACTATTTAGACTCTGTCAGAAGAGTGGTACACCCGAGTGGACTCGAACCACCGACCCCTACCATGTCAAGGTAGTGCTCTAACCAGCTGAGCTACGGGTGTATCGTTTAAATCAAAACTTGTTCGTTTTGCTTCAAAGTGGACGCTATCTTAAGTGGGATAGGCTATTGCATGCAAGTAAAAAAAACAGTTTTATGATTAAATGGTGATTTGCTGTGCAACTTGATTCAAGGTTAAGCAATGTCAATCAGTTAACCTTGAATAAAAGGGACAAATTTAGCCAATTTGTTGAAACTTGAAACCTTTCTTTTGAATGTACTTTAATCTAATAAAGAACAAAATTGCAGCAGTCGTTAATCCTGCAATCAAACCTATCCAAAAACCCTTTGCCCCCATTGCATCTACTACCCAATTTGTATAACCAAATATATATCCTGTAGTCATACCAATACACCAATATGAAAACAACGTAATGTAAAAAGCACTACGGGTGTCTTTATAGCCTCGTAAGGCTCCTGAGGCGACCACTTGAATAGAATCTGATATTTGATAAAAGGCGGCTAGCATCATTAAACTACCGGCCAGTGCAACAACTTCAGGGTTATCATTATACAACAATGCAATTTGATGTTTAAAAGTAACCGTTAAAAAGGCGGTACAAAATGCTAGCGCTAATGATAAGCCTAATCCAACCTTAGCGACTAAGGCCGAGATCTCTGGTTGATCACGACCAAGGTAATAACCAATACGGATTGAAACAGCGATACCGATTGATAATGGTAACATAAATATAATTGACGAGAAGTTAAGGGCAATCTGATGACTCGCAACCACATTCGCCCCTAGAGGCGCTAGAAATAATGCAATAACGGCAAATAGGCTTACTTCAAAAAAAAGAGCCATAGCAATGGGCATTCCAAGTTTTGTCATTGACCACATGCTCGCCAAATGAGGGCGATAGAATCGCTTAAATGGTTCAAGTTGTTTAAAGGTATTATCTAATCGCATATAGATAACCATAGCAACTAACATCGCCCAGAACACTAATGCAGTTGCTACACCGCAGCCGGCACCACCCATTGCAGGAATGCCAAAGCCGCCATAAATAAACACATAGTTAGCTGGTATATTAACGGCTAAGCCAATAAACCCTATCATCATAGTTGGCATAGTGTACGAGATTCCTTCACTGCAACCGCGTAGTACTTGGTACAACACAAAAGCAGGCGCCCCCCACAAAATGGCATCGATATAACCAACAGTAAGTGAATGTAATTTAGGTTCTAAATGCATCAAATCGAGTAAATATGTTGAGGATGCGAGAAAGATCATCACTCCAATCCCCCCAATTATGGCAATATATGCAGCTTGGAAAATGAGTGACGGAATGACTTGTTGATTATTTGCTCCATGATGTTGTGAAAACACTGGAGTAAACGACATCAAGAGACCTTGAACAAATAAAATTGCAGGTAGCCATAAACTGGTGCCTACAGCCACAGCGGCCATATCAACAGCACTGACTCTCCCCGCCATAACGGTGTCAATAAACCCCATCATGGTTTGGGTTACTTGAGCGATGAGTACTGGAAGTGCTAATTTGATTAAGCGTGATATTTGAAACCCTGTATTATTCATTAAAAACCTATTACGGAACGAGATAAATATGTTTACTGGTATAGTTCAAGCCACTTGTGAAGTGGTGTCTATTCACAATGCTGCTGGTCTTAAAACCTTTGAAATTGCCATGCCGCCAGAATTAACGCAAGGATTAGTAACAGGTGCAAGCGTAGCGAATAATGGTGTTTGTCTTACTGTTACCAAGATACTAAATGATAAGGTTTTTTTCGATGTAATGGAAGAAACTTTAGCGGTGACTAACTTAGGCAATATATGTGTAGGTGATGCGGTTAATATTGAACGCTCACTAACATTTGGAACCGAAATTGGTGGCCATATATTGTCTGGTCATGTGCATACACTAGCAACCGTTAAAGCCGTAAGCCATACAGCAGAACACTACAATATTGAGCTACAAGTAGACCCACAGTGGATGAACTACATATTTTACAAAGGATTTGTGGGCATAAATGGATGTAGTTTAACAGTAGGTAAGGTTAGTAGTAGTGGTTTTTTACTGCATTTAATCCCGGAAACATTAAAACTCACCAATCTTAAACACTACACCCTTGGCGACAATATAAATATTGAAATAGACAGTCAAACGCAAATTATTGTTGATACTGTAGAGCGGGTTCTGGCTAAAAAACAACTCACTTAGTCACAAAAAATGTCACTAATAGCCTGCTTTAATTGTTAAGCAGGCGATTTAGTTAGTAAATTTGTTCATCGTCAGAATCTATGTGCAGTTCAATTTTTCGCAGGTTTTCATCAAGGTGCATTTGGACGTGTATTGGATTACAACAAATACGACAGTCATCATAATACTCTTGATCTCCCGCACTAGCGTCTATTGTCACATATTGGTGATGCCCACAATGAGGGCAACAAATGGCGTGTGAAAGCAATCTCATATTTAATACTCCTCATTAATCACTTTTTGCTCAGTGTAATGAACCGACTGTGGTTATTCTCACTAGGTTAAATGCTTTTATAACCGTTAGGGCACTGCATTTACTTGATAAACAAATTGAATATTTGTTACAGGATAATTTTTATTGTCTGAACTGTATTGTGTTCATTTTCCCGTTAGCTCTTGCACACTATAAGTATAGTGAGCATTTCATTATTTGGGATCTATTTGAACCACTATTTACTTATCATAAAAATAGCGCTTAAATAAAATTAATTGTCATAATTTAGTTAAAACTAAAGATAAACAACGCTATAGCATATGAAATTATGTCATTTAAATTTATTTTTAGCCAAGTGAGTTAGGTATGCATCTGATAAGCTGACATTAAGAAAGAAAGTGAGGGAGTTACAAATAATAACGTTAGATGAAATACTACAAGCAAAAGCCATAAATATTTCTGTAATTCATTGATGTACGGTTGCGCCATAATCTGCTTATCACATAGAATAGAGTATTACGTTTTTGGGTAACTAAGACTCCTGTACTGTCTTGATTTCATTAACGTGTCTCTCGTTCAAAAAGAACATACTTAATTACCATGTGGCCCTACGTGTGGGTCACCACTGGACAAGGAAATTTCATGCCTATTATTACATTGCCTGATGGCAGCAAACGTGAGTTTGCCAATCCTGTATCTACTCTGGATGTCGCATTAGACATCGGTCCTGGTTTAGCAAAAGCGTGTATTGCTGGCCGTGTTAACGGTGAATTACAAGATGCAACGGACTTAATCACCACAGATTCAGAGTTAGCTATCATTACGGCTAAAGACGACGAAGGTGTTGAAATTCTTCGCCATTCATGTGCTCATTTATTAGGTCACGCTATCAAACAAATGTGGCCCGAAACCAAAATGGCGATTGGCCCTGTTATCGATAACGGATTTTATTACGACATCGATTTAGATCATAAGCTCACACAAGAGGATATTGACGCCTTAGAAAAGCGTATGCTTGCATTAGCTAAAACTAATTACGATGTGGTTAAAAACGTGGTGTCTTGGCAACAAGCTCGTGATGCATTTTCTGCGCGTGGCGAAGAATACAAAATCGCTATTTTAGATGAAAACATCAGTAAAGATGCGACTCCAGCACTTTATCATCACGAAGAATATATCGACATGTGTCGTGGCCCCCACGTACCAAACATGCGTTTTTGCCAAAATTTTAAATTAATGAGTGTTGCTGGTGCCTATTGGCGTGGTAATTCTGATAATAAAATGCTGCAACGCATATACGGAACAGCATGGGCAGACAAGAAAGCGCTTAAAACTCATTTAGTTCGCTTAGAAGAAGCCGCAAAACGTGATCATCGTAAAATTGGTAAGCAATTAGATTTGTACCATATGCAAGAAGAAGCCCCAGGAATGGTGTTTTGGCATAACGATGGTTGGAGCTTATTTTTAGAGCTTGAAAAGTTCATTCGTCAAAAATTAGGTCAATACACTTATCAAGAAGTGAAAGGTCCTTTAATGATGGACCGTGCATTATGGGAGCGCTCAGGACACTGGGATAAATACGCAGATGCGATGTTCACTACAAGTAGTGAAAGTCGCGAGTATGCGATCAAGCCGATGAACTGCCCAGGTCACGTACAAATTTTTAACCAAGGGTTAAAATCGTATCGCGACTTACCATTACGTATGGCCGAGTTTGGTTGTTGTCACCGTAATGAGCCATCGGGTTCATTACACGGTCTAATGCGTGTGCGTGGATTTACACAAGACGATGCTCACGTGTTCTGTACCGATGATCAAGTGCAACAAGAAGTCAGTGCTTGTATCCAAATGGTTTATGATACCTATGCAACGTTTGGGTTTGATAACATTGTTGTTAAGCTGTCAACTCGTCCAGAAAAGCGTATTGGCGATGACGATATGTGGGACCGAGCAGAAGAGGCATTAAAGCAAGCACTTGCCAATAATAATATTGAATTTGAAATATTACCTGGCGAAGGCGCGTTTTATGGTCCAAAAATCGAATTTACTTTGCATGATTGTTTAGATCGTGCATGGCAATGTGGTACAGTACAACTCGATTATGCATTACCGACTCGTTTAGGGGCTACTTATGTCGCAGAAGACAACAGCCGCCAAACTCCGGTAATGATCCATCGTGCTATTTTAGGCTCTTTAGAGCGTTTCTTAGGTATATTGATAGAAGAATATGCAGGTAAATTTCCAACATGGCTTGCTCCAATGCAAGTCGTTGTAATGAATATTACCGATAAACAAGCTGATTATGTTGAAGAAATTGTTAAATTCTTCAAAGAACAGGGTATTCGAGCATCTTTTGACTTGAGGAATGAGAAAATAGGCTTTAAAATACGCGAACACACTCTAAGACGTGTGCCTTATTTATTGGTCGTTGGTGATCAAGAAATGGATAATAAGGAAGTAGCGGTGCGTACTCGTGACGGTATCGATTTAGGCAAGTTAAAACTAGAAGATTTCGCCGCGATGATACGTCAACAAATTTCGCTCCGTAGTCTCAAATTGTTGGAGGAATAGGTCATAAAGATCAAAAGAACAGCAGGGCGACAGCCAGCCCCTAATAGAATCAATGATGAAATCACTGGTGTTCCTGAAGTACGTTTGTCAGGTTTAGATGGTGAACCCATTGGTATATTAACGATAAAAGAAGCTCAGGGCATTGCAGATGAAGCCGGTGTTGATCTCGTAGAGATTAGCCCTAATGCTGAGCCTCCAGTCTGTCGCATAATGGACTACGGTAAGTTCCTTTTCGATAAAGCGAAAGCTCAAAAGGAACAAAAGAAGAAGCAGAAACAGGTCCAGGTTAAGGAAATAAAATTCCGTCCTGGCACTGATGAAAACGACTATCAGGTAAAACTACGCAACCTGATTCGTTTTCTAGAAGATGGGGACAAAGCAAAAATTACGCTGCGTTTCCGTGGTCGCGAAATGGCACACCAAAACCTCGGTATGGATCTTTTGAACCGTATCAAGGCTGATTTGGAAGAGTATGCGGTTGTCGAATCTTTCCCGAAAATGGAAGGTCGTCAAGCAATTATGGTGCTAGCACCTAAAAAGAAATAGTAGGGCAACCTAAAGTAGCAAAAGTCTCTTGAGGCTTTTGCTCGCCTTACGTTTATTAACGTCCCAATGCGGAGTTTTAGAAATGCCTAAAATGAAAACAGACAAGGGTGTAGCGAAGCGTTTTAAGAAAACCGCTAATGGTTTCAAGCGCAAGCAAGCACACTTACGTCACATTTTGACCAAGAAAAGCACTAAGCGTAAGCGTCACTTACGTGCTAAATGTTTAGTTGCTAAATCTGACGTTCCAGCAATCGCGCGTCAACTACCATACGCTTAATTTAGGAGTTTAGAAAATGCCAAGAGTTAAGCGTGGTGTAACCGCACGTGCTCGTCACAAGAAAGTTTTAAAGTTAGCAAAAGGTTATTATGGCGCTCGCAGCCGTACTTACCGTGTTGCTGTTCAAGCAGTAACTAAAGCTGGTCAATATGCTTACCGTGACCGTCGTCAGAAAAAACGTCAATTCCGTCAATTATGGATTGCACGTATTAATGCGGCGTCTCGTCAAAATGGTCTGTCTTACAGCCGTTTCATTAACGGCTTGAAAAAGGCGTCTATTGAAATCGATCGTAAGATTTTGGCTGACATCGCTGTTTTCGACAAAGTTGTATTTGCAACTTTAGTTGAGAAAGCAAAAGAAGCGTTAACTAAGTAATTAGTTTGTCGCGTTAAAAAGAGGAACCTTCGGGTTCCTTTTTTTATGCCTATTTATTTGGATGTTATTTTGTAAATATTATACCAATCTCATTAAATATCTGGTCAGTTCAGAGTCTCTCAGGTTTTTCAATTCAAGGCACATTGATGTAGAAATGGTGTTCCCTTTTAAATCGATGTAACACAGAAGTGGAATACCTGAG